>NZ_JBHSQK010000050.1:0-44690 GCF_042658055.1 Pseudonocardia lutea | reverse complement strand
GGGGCTGGGGGGCGGGGGGCTGGGGGGCGGGTGGCCGCTCGTCGCGGGGCTCCCTCCCGGGCTCCGCGTCCGCCGCGTGCGCCGGAGCCGGCCCGGGTCCGTCCTCGGGACGGGGACCCGCCGGCGTGCTGGGGCTCCGGTACTCGCGCATCCCTCCCATGGTGCCCGACGGGCGCCGATCCCTCCTGCCGGGCCCGCCCGGGCGCGTCGCGCCGACGGAACACCGATGAGCTGGGCAAACGACCTCAGGCACCGACCTCGCCGAGCAGCAGCGGACCCCGGCCGACCGGTTCGTCCGCGATCGCGAGGCCGGCGTCGAGCGCGGCCCGGGCGCCGGGCACCGCCCCGGGGGTGTCGGTGTGCAGCTCGAGCAGCGGATCCCCCGCCCGCACCTCGTCGCCGACGCCGGCCAGCAGGCGCACCCCCGCCGCCGCCTGGACCGGGTGCTCCTTGCGCGCCCGGCCCGCCCCCAGCCGCCACGCCGCGGTTCCCACCGCGAGGGCGTCGAGCCTGGTCAGGATCCCGGAGGCCGGCGCCTCGACGATCTCGACGTGCGTCGCCGCCGGTAGCGGCGCCGCCGGGTCGCCGCCCTGTGCCGCGATCATCCGTTCCCACACCTCGAACGCCCGGCCCGAGGCCAGGACCTCCGCCGGGTCGGCCTCGATCCCGGCGAGGCCGAGCATGGCGCGCGCGAGGGCCAGGGTGAGCTCCACGACGTCCGGCGGCCCGCTCCCGCGCAGGACCTCCACCGCCTCGGCGACCTCCAGGGCGTTGCCGACGGTGCGGCCGAGCGGCACGGACATGTCGGTGAGCAGCGCGCGGGTCGACAGGCCGTGCGCCGCGCCGATCGCGACCATGCGCCGCGCGAGCTCCTCGGCCGCGTCGTGGGTGCGCAGGAAGGCGCCGCTGCCGACCTTGACGTCGAGCACCAGCCCACCGGTGCCCTCGGCGATCTTCTTGCTCATGATCGAGCTGGCGATGAGCGGGATCGAGGCGACGGTGCCGGTGACGTCGCGCAGGGCGTAGAGCTTGCGGTCGGCCGGGGCGAGGGAGGGCGTCGTCGCGCAGACGACGGCGCCGACCTCGGCGAGCTGGGCCGCGATCTCGTCGGCGGACAGCTCGGCCCGCCAGCCCGGGATCGCCTCCAGCTTGTCCAGCGTGCCGCCGGTGTGGCCGAGCCCGCGCCCGGACAGCTGCGGGACGGCCGCCCCGCACGCCGCGACGAGGGGCGCGAGCGGGAGGGTGAGCTTGTCCCCCACCCCGCCGGTGGAGTGCTTGTCGACCAGCGGGCGGCCGACGTCCGGCAGCGCCAGCCGCTCCCCCGACTCGATCATGGCGAGGGTCCAGCGGGCCGTCTCGGCGTCGTCCATGCCGTTGAGCAGGATCGCCATGGCGAGGGCGGCCATCTGCTCGTCGGCGACCTCGCCGCGGGTGTAGGCGGCGACGACCCAGTCGATCTGCGCGTCCGTGAGGCGGTGCCGGTCCCGCTTGGCGGCGATGACGTCGACGGCGGAGTGGGTCACGCGCGGTCCTCCCTGGTCGGGCGGGGTCGTGAGCGGCCCGTGCCGCTCCGGCGGGTCACAGGGTGAAGGCGTCGGGCAGGACCTCGGCGAGGCTCCGGACACCGCGCGGGGTGTCGAGCACGCACTCCGGGCCGCCGAGCTCGAACAGCACCTGACGGCACCGGCCGCAGGGCACGAGCAGGTCGCCGGTGCCGGAGCGGACCGCGACGGCGACGAACCGCCCGCCGCCGGTGATCCGCAGCTGCCCGGCCAGGGTGCACTCGGCGCAGAGGGTGAGGCCGTAGGAGGCGTTCTCGACGTTGCAGCCCGTCACGAGGCGCCCGTCGTCGCACAGGGCGGCCGCGCCGACGCGCAGCCCGGAGTAGGGCGCGTACGCCGCGGCCGCCGCCTCGACGGCCGCCGCCCGCAGCCGGTCCCAGTCCTGGTCGTGCACGGTCACCCGATCGATCCTGCCGGACCCCGTGCAGGATGTGGTCGTGGACGAGATCGGCGTCGTCGTCGACGCGACCCCCGACGAGGTGTGGGACCTGGTCAGCGACGTCACGCGCATGGGCGAGTGGAGCCCGGAGTGCACCGGCGGGGCGTGGCGCGGCGGAGCGACGGGGCCGGCCGTCGGCGCCCGGTTCGTGGGCTTCAACCGCCACGGGCGGATCCGCTGGCGCACGCACTGCCGGGTGGTCGAGAGCGTGCCCGGCAAGGCGTTCGCGTTCTCCGTGCTGGAGAGCGCGATGACCTGGGGCTTCCGGATCGAGCCGATCGAAGGCGGCACCCGGCTCACCGAGTGGCGCGAGCGCACCGGCGCCCTGGCGGTCCCGGCGAAGCTGTTCGCCGCCACCGGCCTGCTGGGCCGCGACCGCGAGCGGATGATGATCGACGGCATGAGGCGGACGCTCGAGCGGATGAAGGCCGAGCTGGAGAAACGCTGACGCGGCCGTGCCGCGCACGGGCCGAAAGGCCGATGGGCGTGCGGCCGGCGCGGCCGTAGGGTCGTGATCGTGCGCGGGTGGGTACGGGCGGCGGTCGGCCTGGTGGTCGCGGCGATCGTGACCGTGCCCCTCGCCACGCCCGCCGCGGCGACCTCCGCGGGCATCGCGACCTCCCTCCCCGCCGACCCCACCGCAGCCGCCGCTCCCGTCGCTCCCGCGTCCGCGGCGCCCGTTCCCGCCGGCGTCTGCCCCGGTCACGAGGCCCCGTCGGGGCCGCCGGCCCGGGAGGAGACGGTCGCGGTGGCGCCGCTCGCGGTGCCCGAGAAGCCGGTGGGCGGGCCCCGGCTCGGGGGGTGCGGCGACATCCTGCCCGACGGCGCCGCCGCGCCGCCCGCCGTCAGCGCCACCGGGTGGGTGGTCGCCGACCTCGACTCCGGCGCCGTCCTCGCCGCGCACGACCCCCACGGCCGGCAGCGCCCGGCGTCGACGCTGAAGATCCTCACCACCCTGGTCGTGCGCGGGCAGCTCGACCCGGACGCCGACGTCGTCGTCGCGCCCGAGGACGTCCGGGTCGACGGCAGCAAGGCCGGCATCGGCCCCGGCGGCCACTACAGCGTCCGGCAGCTGCTGGCCGGGCTGCTGCTGAACTCGGGCAACGACACGGCGATGGCCCTGGCCCGCACGATGGGCGGGGTCCCGGCGACCCTGCAGGCCATGCAGGCCCGGGCCGAGCAGCTCGGCGCGCTCGACACCCGCCCCGCCACACCGTCCGGCCTCGACGGGCCGGGCATGTCCAGCTCGGCCTACGACCTGGCCGTCCTGTTCCGGGTGGCGCTGCGCGACCCACTGGTCCGGGAGACGCTCGCCGCGCCGACCGTGCCGTTCCCGGGCTTCGCCGACCACCCCGGCTTCGCCCTGTCCAACGACGACCCGCTGCTCCACACCTACCCCGGCGCGTTCGCGGGCAAGACGGGGTTCACCGACGCGGCCCGGCACACCTTCGTCGGGGCCGCCGAACGGAACGGGCGCCGGCTCGTCGTCGCGATGGTGCGCGGGGAGCAGCGGCCGGTGCGGATGGTCGCCCAGGCCGGGGCGCTGCTCGACTACGGCTTCGCGCTGCCCCCGACCGCATCGGTCGGCACCCTCGTCGACTCCCGGCCCGTCGAGCCGACGCCCGAGCCGGCACCCGCCCCCTCGCCCGTGGCGATCACCCCGGCGCCGACGCCGCACCCGGTGCTGCCGTGGGTGGCCGCCGCGGGGGTCGTCGCGGTCGTGCTGGCCGCCGGGACGGGGCTCCTCGTGGTCCGCCGTCGGCGGCCCTGACCTTCGCGCTGCTCATTCGCGCTGCTCAGCCGGTCGGCCGTGCTCCCGCTCAGCGGCGGGGGCGCAGGGCACGCAGGCCCAGCAGCCCGCCGACGGCCGTGACCGCGCCCGCGCCGAGCAGACCCGCGGCGGCGGCCGGGCTCGGCCCGGAGCGGACGACGACCTCGGGCCGGATGACCGCGGGCGCCGGCACGTCGACGGGCTCCTCCTGCTCGTTCTCCTTCGCCGTGGCCGCCCAGGCGGTGACGAAGAGGATGAACCGGGAGATGAAGAAGGCGAAGACGAGCAGACCGATGATCGGGCCGAACGCCACGCCGGCCGGCGACTGCGTGACCGAGGACAGGTAGATCGTCATGACCTGCTTGAGGATCTCGAAGCCGACCGCGCCGATCACCGCGGCCCGGACCGCGCTCGACACGGCGACGGGCGCGCGCGGGAGCCGCGCGATCACCCACAGGAACACCAGCCAGTTCGCCGCCAGGCCGAGGACCACGGTGAACAGCCCGAGCAGGGCCCGGGCCCAGGCCTGACCGCCGAGGCCGACCAGGTCGAGCAGGAGCCGGCCGAACGCGCTGCCCACCGCGGAGATCGCGAAGGAGAGCACCAGCGCCAGCCCCAGCCCGACCAGGGCGAGGAGGTCGAACAGCGTCTTCTTGACGACGTTCGGCGTCTCCGGCGGCTGGGCCCACTGCTCGGAGAGCGCCTCGCGCAGGTTGCCCATCCACCCGATGCCGGAGTACAGCGCACCGAGGAGGCCGAAGATCCCGACCGCGCCGGCGGAGTTGATCGCCTGGTCGATGACCTGGTTGATCGTGGCGCCGAGCTGGCCGGGGACCTGCTGGGTGATGCCGTCCTGGATCTGCTGCAGCAGCTGGGGCTGGCTCTGCAGCACGAACCCGGCGATCGCGAACGCGACCATCAGGATCGGCACCAGCGCCAGCACGCTGAAGTAGGTGATGGCGGCGGCGTAGTGGTCCCCGTGCCGGTCGGTGTAGCGGGCGCCCGCCCGCATCACGTGGTCGAGCCAGGGCATGCGGGCCCGGGCCTTCTCGATCGCGCTCGGACCGTCGTCGGCGCCCTTCGCGTCCTTCGCAGGGTCCTTCTCGTCCGTCGTCGGCCCGGCCACGCCCTCACCCCATCAGCTCGTCGGCGGCAGGAACCCGATCCTCTCGTGGACGGCCGCCAGCGTCGCGCCGGCGACCTCACCCGCCCGGGTGGCCCCGCGGGCGAGCACCCGATCGAGCTCGGCCGGGTCCCCCAGGTACTGCTGTACCCGTTCCCGCAGCGGAGCAACGAAGTCCGCGACGACCTCGGCGAGGTCCTTCTTCAGGTCGCCGTAGCCCTTGCCCGCGTACTCGGCCTCGATCTCGGCGACCTTGCGGTCGGTGAGCGCGGAGTAGATGGTCAGCAGGTTGGCGATCCCCGGCTTCGCCTCCGGGTCGTAGCGGATCTCCCGCTCGTTGTCGGTGACGGCCGAGCGGATCTTCTTGGCGATCCGCTTCGGGTCGTCGAGCAGCTCGACGATCCCGCCGGGCGTCGACGCCGACTTGCTCATCTTCACCGTCGGGTCCTGCAGGTCCTGGATCTTCGCCGCGCCGGCCGGGATGAACGGCTCCGGCACCGTGAACGTCGCGCCGAAGCGCTGGTTGAAGCGCTGCGCGAGGTTGCGGGTCAGCTCCAGGTGCTGGCGCTGGTCCTCGCCCACCGGGACGCGGTCGGCCTGGTAGAGCAGGATGTCCGCGGCCATCAGGACGGGGTAGCTGAACAGCCCGACCGTGGCCCGGTCCGCGCCCTGCTTCGCGGCCTTGTCCTTGAACTGCGTCATCCGGGAGGCTTCGCCGAACCCGGTGTAGCAGTCGAGGACCCAGGTCAGCTGGGAGTGCTGGGGCAGGTGGGACTGCACGAAGATCGTGCAGCGTTCCGGGTCCAGACCCAGCGCGAGCAGCTGCGCCGCGGCGTTGCGGGTGCGCGCGGCCAGCGTGGCGGGGTCGTGGTCGACGGTGATCGCGTGCAGGTCCGGGATGAAGTAGAACGCGTCGTGGTCCTCCTGCAGGGCGACCCACTGCCGCACGGCGCCGAGGTAGTTCCCGAGGTGGAAGGAGTCGGCCGTCGGCTGGATCCCGGAGAGCACCCGGGGACGTCGCGCGGTCGTGTCGGTCCCGGTCATGACACCAGTCTCTCAACCACCGTCGACCGCGTTTCGCCCGCCACCGGGCACGAGGCGCGGAGGCCGCGCGGTCCGGGGGCGGCGACCGGCCGGCCCGGGCGCCGGGTGGGGCGTCTCGTCCGCGCTCGGCGCCACAGACGCGCGGTCACCTCGCGACCCGGCCGGTGACAGGTGCAACCGACCCTGACGGACCAACGCTGCGCGGCGTGGACACACGCTGAGCGATGATGCCCTCACATTGTTCACCCGCGGGTGGAGGCCGCGCGGGCCGACAATCGGGGGCGCTCGTCGACACGCCCGAGGGAGATCACCGTGAAGCGCAACCGCTCCTGGTGAACGACCGTGTGGGGTGCGGGTCCCGGCGGCCCGCACCCCCGGCGCGGGCGGCTAGCCCTCCTGCGCCGCCCGCACCCGGTGCGGCGCACCCTGGGCGCGCGCCCCGCGGGTGAGCATGAGCGCGGTGGCGAGCACCGCGCCCGCCATCCCGCAGGTCCCGACGGCCACGGGCGCACCCCACCGCTCGGCGAGCAGCCCGCACACGAGGATCGCCAGCCCCTGCGCCGCGATCAGGCCCGACGCCGCGAGCCCGGTCGCCCGGCCGCGCATCTCGTCCGGCGTCGCGCGGACGAACACGGCCTGGGCCGGCACCAGCGCCGCGGTGCACAGCGCCCCCGTGAGGGCCCACAGCACGACGACCGCCGCCACGTGCGGCACGAACATCGATGCCACCAGTGGCACCCCCGCCAGCGCGGTGCAGGGCAGGATCGCCCGCTCCCGCAGCCGTTCGGGCACCCAGCGGCTGATGACGAGCGCACCCAGCACGCTGCCCGCCGGGTCGGCCGCCATCAGCAGCCCGACGGCCCAGGAACCGGCGCCGAGCTCGTCGGCCAGCGGGACGGCCAGCGCCTCGGGCGCGACGTAGCCGCCCACCAGCCACACGGCGAGCGCCAGCGTGCGCAGCCGGGAGTGGGTGAAGACCGTGCGCGCACCCTCGCGGATGTCGGCGAGCCAGGACAGGGCGGCGGGTGCCGCGCCGTCGGCCACCGCGACGGGCGCGGGGCGCCGGCGCACGCCGAGGCGCACGACCAGCGCCGAGAGCAGGAAGGTCGCCGAGTTGAGCAGGATCGCGACGCTGGGGCTGATCACCACGAGCAGCGCGCCGCCGACGGCGAACCCCGCGATCTGCGCGGTCTGGTTCGTGATCTGCCGGACGGCGAAGCCGCGCTCGAGCAGCTCCTCGGAGTCGAGCACGTCGGGCAGGAGGGCGCCCTGGGCGGACGTGTGCGGCGAGGCCAGCACCACCACCAGCACCAGCAGTGGACACAGCAGCGCGAGCGGGATCCCGGGGACCGCGAGGGGCACCACGAGCAGCGCGCGGGCGGCGTCGGCCAGCACCATGACCTCGCGCCGGCGGAACCGGTCGGCCACCCAGCCGAGCAGCACCCCGCCGAGCAGGGCCGGGAGGAAGGTCAGCGCGTAGACGGCCGCGGCCCAGGCCGCGGAGCCGGTCCGGCCGTAGACGAGGACGGAGAAGGCGACGCGCGCGAGCTGGTCCCCGCAGATCGAGACGAGCTCCGCCGCCCAGAGGGCGCGGAACTCCCCGCTGCGGAACACGCTCGGTCGCGTGACTTCCCGAGGCACGATCCCCCCGCCGTGACTGCCGTTCGTACCGCCCGGCGCACCGGGCTCGCAGTTCGATACTGAACGTAACCGGTCGGAGCCGGAGAGTCCCAGCGGCTCGCTCGGCGGACGGTCGTCGTTCGGCGGTGACCGGTCGCCCCAGCGTGCTCCACGACGTCGGACCGCGCACCCCCTTCCACGCGGACGGGTGGTGCGGAGCCGGTCCCGGTACGCCTCCCGGAAGTGGGAGCGGGCGGCGCGGGTCGGCAGGTTCGAGGGTCTCGACGGGCTCGCGGCGGAGCAGGCGGACGGTCGGTCGGGGATGGGGTCACCAGGCGCGGTTGCGCATCGTCAGCTCTCTCTCGGGTCGGGTGCGGATCGGGGCTCGCTCGTGTCACCAGGCGCGGTTGCGCATCTCCGGGCTCCTCGTCGGTCGTCGGGACTCGGGTCGGACCGGACAGGTCTCACCAGGCGCGATTGCGCATCTCGGGGCTCCTTCGCGGTCGTCGGGACGTATATCGGCCGAGGGGTCTCACCAGGCGCGGTTGCGCATCTCCGGGCTCCTCGTCGGTCGTCGGGACGTATATCGGCCGAGGGGTCTCACCAGGCGCGGTTGCGCATCGCGGGGCTCCTTNGGACGTATATCGGCCGAGGGGTCTCACCAGGCGCGGTTGCGCATCGCGGGGCTCCTTCTCGGTCGTCGGGACTCGGGGTCGGCTGGGTGGTCTCACCAGGCGCGGTTGCGCACTTCGGGCCTCCTTCTCGGGTCGCCGGGTTCTCGTCGGGCTGGGCAGGTCTCACCAGGCGCGGTTGCGCACTTCGGGCTCCTTCGCGGTCGTCGGGACGTATGTCGGCTGGGCGGTTTCACCAGGCGCGGTTACGCACTTCGGGCTCCTTCGCGGTCGTCGGGACGTATGTCGGCTGGGCGGTTTCACCAGGCGCGGTTACGCACTTCTGGCCTCCTTCCCGGTCGCAAGGACTCGTGTCGGACTGAGCTGTCTCACCAGGCGCGGTTACGCACGACAGGCCTCCTCGTCGTCGTCGGATCTCGTCGGACCGTGCAGCTCACCAGGCGCGGTTGCGCATCACGGGCTCCTCGGGTCGGTCGGGCGGGGGTGCGGCTCACCAGGCACGATTGCGCATCTCGGCCTCCCTCGGCTCGTCGTCGGATCGGTCCGCGCACGTTTCGTGTGCCCTTGCTCACCCGGCGCGATGACACCTCGGCTCCCCCCGGGTTGCAAGGACGGACGGTCGGTCGCAGGCTCTCATCGGGGCCGACCCGTTGTCGGCCCTCCTGTGCGGACGTCACGGGCCCATCGGAGGAACGGTTCACCGCGGCGAGGCCGGGCGGACGCGCAGCTGCGCCCGACGGAGGCGGACGCAGCGGACGGGGACGTCCCGGGTCGTCCTTCGCGCGGTCGCGCACGGCGCCCTCCTCCCCACGCACCGGCCGGCGGTAACGACCGCGGCGGCTCCGGCGATCAACCGGTGACCGGCGGCCCTGGCCGCGGCGGCCGGTGCGCTCCGACACTGCGGGCAACGACCGCCGGCGAAGGCGGGTACGCCCGGTCGCGGCGCGCCGCCGCTCGGCCCGGGCACGGTGAGCCTGCAGCGTGTGTCACCCAGAGTAGTCACGACACGCGATTCGGTACCGTTTCGGGGCATCCGGATCGTGTGATCGTTTGACTACGCTCGGGGTCCGACATCACCAGTTTGGCTGGACAGGAGACTCAGTCGTGGCGCAGTCACCTCGACGGAGGTGCGGGATCACCCGTTGGGCCGTGTGGGCTCAGCCCACCCGGGTGATCGCGATGCTCGCCGTCGTGGAGACGGTGGCGCTGGTGCTGGTCGCCCTGTCGTGGTCCGCCCTTCGGCCCACTGTCGGTTCGGCCGTTCTCGCGCTCGTGCTGGCCGCGTCGGGAATCGTGCACACGGAGGTGGCCACCGGGGTCGAGCGTGCCCGCCGGCGCGTGGGCGAGAAGTCCTACACCGACCTCTCCACGATCTGGACGTTCGCCGCCGCCCTGCTCCTGCCGGCCGCGCTGGCCACCGCCACGATCACGGTCATCTACACGTACCTGTGGTTCCGGGTGTGGAAACCGGCGCGGTTCCCGCTGTTCCGGCACACCTTCACCACGTCCACGGTGCTGCTCGCGGCGGTCGCGGCCCGGGAGGTCGTCGAGCGGACCGGCGGGGCGGAGGCCTGGGCGGGGGGCGTCGCGGGGCTGGCGGCGCTCGCGTGCGCCACGCTCGTCTACGCGGCGGTGAACTCGCTGCTCATCGCGCTCGCCGTCGCCACCAGCAATCCCGACGCGAAGCCCGCGGACCTGTTCGGCCACCCGGACGACGTCGCGGTCGAGGTCGCCACCCTCTGCCTCGGCGCGATGCTCGCCCTCACGCTCACCGTGTCCTGGTGGTTCGTGCTGTTCGCGTTCGTGCCGATCCTCGTGCTGCAGCGGGCGGTCATGTTCCGCGAGCTGGCCGACGCCGCGACCACGGACGGCAAGACCGGCCTGCTCACGGCCACGGCCTGGAACGCGCGTGCCGGCGAGGCCATGGTCCGGGCCCGGCGGGAGCGCACCAGCCTGGCGATGCTCGTGCTGGACCTGGACCACTTCAAGAAGGTCAACGACACCCACGGCCACCTCGCCGGGGACCGGGTGCTGGCCGCCGTGGCCGACGCGGTCCGCGCCGAGGTCCGGGGGGACGATCTGGTGGGCCGCTTCGGCGGCGAGGAGTTCGTGGTCCTGCTGCCCGGTCTGCCGGCCGGGCGGGCGGCGGCCGAGCTGCACGCCGTCGCGGAGCGGATCCGGCAGCGGGTGACCACCCTGGTCGTGCCCGTCGAGACGCCCGACGGGCCGCTCTCGATCCGCAACCTCAGCATCTCGGTGGGCGGCACCATGGTGCCCGCCGCGCCCAGCACGACCGTCGAGCAGGCCATGGCCCTCGCCGACCACGCGCTCTACCGGGCCAAGGACTCCGGGCGCAACGCCGTGCGGATCGCCGACCACTCGCAGCCGCTGCTCGGCGACGCACCCGAGACCCGGAGCGCGCCGGAGGCCGTCGAGCCCCCGCGACCGCGCGCGGAGCCCGAGCCCTCCTAGTCAGTCGCCGTCGCCGTCGGCGGGGGCGTCCGCAGGCACTCCCTCGACGGCGGTTCCCACGTCCTCCGCGCCGCCGGCCCGGACGACGCGGACCACCCCGTTCTCGAGGTCGATCGGACCCAGCCGGAAGGTCTCGCCGTTGCCGGACTCGCCGGCCTCGTCGGAGATCTTCGGACCGGGGAACAGCTCGCCGAGGACGCCCATGCCCGTCAGGTTACGCGCGAGGGAGGCCCCGGCAGGGCCGTGTCGCGGCATGATCGCCCGTCGTGGAGCGGGAGGGTCGTTCTCCGACCGGCCCGCTCCACGACCGGTGATCTTCCTACCGTCAGGCCGGGGTGAGCGGCAGCAGGCTCGGGCGGGCGGGGGCCAGCTTCGCGACCGGCTCCCGATAGGTGGTGCTCCGCTGCCGCACCGGACGCCCGGCGGCCGCGGCGATCGCCGTCAGCTCCTCCACCGACCGCTCCGAGCCGTTCTCCGACCCGGCCATCCGGGAGATCGTCTCCTCCATCAGCGTGCCGCCCATGTCGTCCGCGCCGCCGCGGAGGATGTCGGCGGCGAGATCGTCGCCGAGCTTCACCCACGAGCACTGCACGTGGTCGATCCGGCCGTGCAGGGCCAGCCGCGCGAACGCGTGGACCGCCCGGTTGTCCCGCTCGGTGGGGCCGGGCCGGGCGATCCCGGCCAGGTAGATCGGCGCGTTGTGGTGCACGAACGGCAGCGGGACGAACTCCGTGAACCCACCCGTGCGGTCCTGGACCGACGCCAGCGTGCGCAGGTGCCCCAGCCAGTGCCGCGGCTCGTCGACGTGCCCGTACATCATCGTCGACGACGAGGGGATCCCCAGCTCGTGCGCCGTGGACACGACCTCGATCCACTGCGCCGCGGGCAGCTTGCCCTTGGTGAGGACCCAGCGGACCTCGTCGTCGAGGATCTCGGCCGCGGTCCCCGGGATGGACCCCAGCCCGGCGGCCTTCAGCTCGGTGAGCCACTCGCGGATCGACACCCCGGCCTTCGACGCCGCGGACACGATCTCCATCGGCGAGAAGGCGTGCACGTGCATCCCCGGCACGGCCTCGCGCACCGCGCGGACCAGATCGGCGTAGAAGGTCACCGGCAGCTGCGGGTCGATCCCGCCCTGCACGCACACCTCGGTCGCGCCGTCCCGCGCGGCCTCGACCGCGCGGGAGGCGATCTCGGGCAGGGAGAGCCGGTAGGCGTCGGCGTCGCGCTCGCGCTGGGCGAAGGCGCAGAAGCGGCAGCCGACGTAGCAGACGTTGGAGAAGTTGATGTTGCGGTTGACGACGTAGGTGACCTCGTCGCCGTTCACCTGCCGCCGGACGTCGTCGGCGAGCCGGACCAGCTCCTCCAGGGCCGGGCCCTCGGCGGTCAGCACCGCCATGGCCGCGGCCTCGTTCGCCGGGTCCAGCAGGGCCGCCGGGTTCGACCCGGCCAGGTCCAGTCCGGCCCGGACGTCGCCGGTCAGCCGCTCGGGCGCCCGGGAACGCTGCGCTGCTCGGGATCTCTGGGCGGCGAGCTCGTCGCGCAGCTCGTCCCAGTCGCCGTAGACGGACGCGAAGTCGCCGCGCCGGTCCTCCGTGCGGCCGGTGGTGTCGATGGTGCTGTGCAGGTCGGTGCGACCGGTCGACTCGAACCCGCCGTCGGGTTCCTGCCACGGCCGCCCCTCGACGACCGCCTGCTCGTCGGCCAGCCCGGTCTCCGGGTCGGCGAGCGCCGCGACGTGCGCGTGCAGCCGGGTGTCGATCCACGGCGAGCCCGCCAGCACGTACTTCGGGTACGCCGTCAGCCGCTCCCGCAGGGTGAAGCCCGACTCGGCCGAGCGCGCCGCGAGCTCGGAGATGACCGGCCACGGCCGCTCGGGGTTGACGTGGTCCGGCGTGACGGGCGAGACGCCGCCCCAGTCGTCGATCCCGGCCCGCAGCATCAGCGCGAACTCCTCGCCGACCAGGTTCGGCGGGGCCTGCACACGCATCTTCGGTCCGAGCACCAGCCGGGTGACCGCGATGGTCGCCGCGAGGTCCTCGAGGTCGGCGTCGGGGTCGCCTGCCATCGCCGTGTCCGGCTTGGCCCGGAAGTTCTGGACGATCACTTCCTGGACGTGCCCGTGCGCCCGCGCCGCCGAGCGGATCGCGAAGATCGACTCCGCGCGCTCGGTCCGGGTCTCCCCGATGCCGATCAGGATGCCGGTCGTGAACGGCACCCCCACGCGTCCGGCGTCGGTCAGCGCCCGCAGCCGGACCGCCGGCTCCTTGTCCGGGCTGCCGAAGTGCGGGCCGCCCTTCTCCGACCAGAGCCGGGTCGCCGTCGTCTCCAGCATCATGCCCATGGACGGGGCGACCGGCTTGAGCCGGGTGAGCTCCTCCCACGACAGCACGCCGGGGTTGAGGTGCGGCAGCAGACCGGTCTCCTCGAGCACGGCGATGGCGCAGGCGCGGACGTAGTCCAGGGTCGAGTCGTAGCCGCGCTCGTCGAGCCACTGACGCGCGGCCGGCCAGCGGTCCTCCGGCCGGTCCCCGAGGGTGAACAGGGCCTCCTTGCAGCCCTGCGCCGCGCCGGCCCGCGCGATCTCCAGCACCTCGTCGCGCTCCAGGAACGCCGACGGCACCCGGTGCGGCACGGTCGCGAAGGTGCAGTAGTGGCAGCGGTCGCGACACAGCCGGGTGAGCGGGACGAAGACCTTCCGTGAGTAGGTGACGACGCCGGGGCGACCCGCGTCGACCAGGCCCGCGTCGCGCACGGTCGAGGCGGCGTCGAGGAGCGCGTCGAGCTGCTCACCGCGCGCGGCCAGCAGCACCGCCGCCTCGGTCACGTCGAGCACGGCGCCGTCCCGGGCCCGGCGCAGGGCGCGACGGACGGCGGACTCCGACGGAGCGGGTTCGGCGGGGGCTGCGGGAACCTCCGGCACGTCGGCGGGCGCGGGCTCGGGGAGCATCTCGGCCATCCGCCCACACTATGTCCGGCCCACCGCCCGGTCGACCGGCGAGATCGTCACAGGGGGCCGGGGAATACGACGGATGCCCCGTCCGGCCCCCTTCCCGCCCCACCGCTCGTACCGCGAGTCGCGCCGCGGGCCCCGCGAGTCGTGCTCCCGGCTCCCGCGAGTCGCGAGATCCGGCACCGCGAGTCGCGAGCTCCCGAATCCGCGTGCCGGGTCTCGGCGCCACGTGCTGGAATGCCGCCATGCCGGCCCAGGACCATCCCAAGGTGCAGAAGGTGATCGCGGCGCTGCGCGAGGGCGGCGCCGCGGAGGAGCACGTCGAGCGCATGCAGGTGCTGCCCGACGCGGTCACCACGGCCGCCGCGGCCGCGGAGGCGCTCGGCGTCGAGGTCGGCGCGATCGCCAACTCCCTCGTGTTCGACGCCGACGGCGAGCCGCTCCTCGTCCTCACGTCCGGCGCGCACCGGGTCGACACGGCGAAGGTGGCGCAGTTGGTCGGTGTCGCGGCGGTGCGCCGGGCGAAGCCGGACTTCGTGGCCGCGGCGACCGGCCAGGCGATCGGCGGGATCGCGCCCGTCGGGCACCCGGCGCCGCTGCGCACGCTCGTGGATCACGCGCTCGAGGACCACGAGGAGGTCTGGGCGGCCGGCGGTATCGCGCACGCGGTGTTCCCGACGACCTTCGCCGAGCTCGTCGCGGTCACGGGTGGGACGCCCGCGGACGTCGCGTGAGCAGACCGCTCCCGCCGAAGCCCACAGCGCAGGTCCGGAAGCTCAGAACTCCCGACTCGCGGGGGCTCGAGGCGTCAGGGGCGGAGGCGCTCCCAGATCCGCCGCCACGGCTTCCCGCTCGTCCCGCCGCGGGTGGTGCCGTTGCGGCCGAGGATCGCGAGTGCCTCGTCGGCGTTCGGGCGGGCCGCCGGGTCCTCCTGGCGCAGGGCCGCGACCAGCGAGGACAGCGGTTCCTCGGTGGCGCCGGCGAAGGCCAGCGTCGCGCCGAGCCCCCACATGTCCGCGGCGGGCGTCGCGGGGCCGCCCGCCGCCCGCTCCGGCGCGAGGACCCCGTGCGGGCCGAGCTGCCCGTGCAGCGACACCCCGGCCTCCTCCGCCGCCCGGGCGAGGCCGACGTCGGCCAGCGCGATGCGGCCGTCGTCGCCGAGGACCACGGACCCGGGACGCACCGCGCCGTGCACGAGCTGCCGGTGGTGCGCGGCGCGCAGCGTGCGGAGCAGCACGCGGGCCAGGTCCGCCGCGTCGTGGGCGGCGAGCGGGCCGCCCGAGGCGACGTGCTCGGACAACCGGTTCCCCGTGACGAGCTCGGTGACCACGTGGTCGATCCCGCAGTCCGAGAGGACGTCGTGCACCGCGAGCAGACCCGGGTCGGCGAGCGCGCCGATCCTGCGGGCCTCCCGGAGCAGCCGCTCGCGGAACTGCGCGTGCTCGGCCGGGGTCATGCCGGGCACGTGCAGCTCCTGCACCGCCAGCAGGCGCCCGGTCAGCCGGTCCTCGGCACGCCAGACCGGGCCGAGCAGCCCCGCACCCAGCCCGTCGAGGACGACGTAGCGCCCCCCGATGAGACGGCTCGGGATCACGGCGGACCGAACCGGACGGTGACGGGGGCGTGGTCGGACCACCGCGCGTCGTAGCTCGGGGCGCGCTCGACGGCGGCGTGGTCGGCACGGGCGGCGAGCCCGGGCGTGGCGAGGACGTGGTCGATGCGCCAGCCGGCGTCGTTGTCGAAGGCCCGGCCGCGGTAGGACCACCAGGTGTAGGGCCCGTCGACGCCCGGGTGCACGGCGCGGACCACGTCGGTCCAGCCGCTCGCGCACAGCGCCGCGATCCACTCGCGCTCGTGCGGGAGGAACCCGGAGTGCGCGAGGTTGCCCCTCCAGTTGCGGATGTCGGCCTCGGCGGGGGCGATGTTGAAGTCCCCGGCCACGACCATCTCCCGGCCGTCGGCCAGCGCCTTCTCCCGCCGCTCGGCGAGGTGGGTGGCGAGGGCGGCGAGGAAGCGGTCCTTCTCCTCCTGCCTGGGTGTGCCGGCGCTGCCCTTCGGCAGGTAGAGCGAGGCGACGGTCAGCTCGGGCAGGTCGACCTCGACGTAGCGGCCGGCCCCGTCGAACTCGGCCGCACCGATCCCGGTCCGCACGGCGACGGGCGCCTCCCGGCTGAGCACCGCCACGCCGTTGCGTCCCTTGGCGGCGGCCGGTTCGAGGGTCAGGTGCCATCCGGCGGTCGCCGCGAGGAACCCGGCGGGCAGGTCGACGGGCAGGGCGCGCGTCTCCTGCAGGCACACGACGTCCGCCTCGGTGGCGGCGAGCCAGTCCAGGAACCCCTTCGTCGACGCGGCCCGTACACCGTTGACGTTCACGGAGCTGACGGTCGGCACGACTACAGCTTCCCGCTGCCGCCCGCCCTATGCGCGGCCGGTCTCAGCACGTGCTCCCCGCCGTCGCGGCCAGCCGCTCGTTGACCGCCCAGCGGTTGTCGCCGACGAGCTTGCGGAAGCCGTTCTCGATCACGCCGCGCTCGGCGTCGACCAGCTGGCCCGCGCGCAGGGTGTCGACGGGCTCGAACTGGGTGCTGGCGCTGCGGTAGACGTCGAGCGGGGCGCTGCCCTGCACCTCCATCACGCAGCCGGTCTCGCCGGTGGTGCCGGTGCCGCGGAAGACGAGCGCGACCACCGCGAGGACGGTGCCGGCGACCAGCACGAACGCCCAGCCCTTGAAGGACGACGCCTCCAGCTTGGGCACCTTGAACCTCGGCCCCAGCGCCATGACCCCTCCCCGTGACGACCCGTGGGCTCACCGTAGCGGAGCGGCCGGACGTTCCGGGGGATGTGACGTGCGACGTCGGGTACCCCGGCTCGGACCTCGGCACGCACCAGGACAGGCGTACGGGATAGCGTGTCGGGCGGGGAGCGGCGTGCTCCTGTCGTACGGAGCCCACCAGGCGACACGTTTGCGAGGCGCGAAGCAGCGATGAAGGTCATCTACACCTATACCGACGAGGCGCCGGCCCTGGCGACGCACTCCTTCCTGCCGGTCGTCGAGGCCTACGCCGGCAAGGCCGGGGTCGACGTCGAGACCCGCGACATCTCCCTGGCGGGCCGCATCCTCGCGCAGTTCCCGGACCGGCTGACGGACGAGCAGCGGGTGCCCGACGCGCTGGGCGAGCTCGGCGAGCTGGCCAGGACGCCCGAGGCGAACATCATCAAGCTGCCGAACATCTCGGCGTCGATCCCGCAGCTCAAGGCCGCGATCAAGGAGCTGCAGGCCGCCGGCTACGCGGTGCCGGACTACCCCGAGGACCCGCAGACGGACGAGGAGAAGGCCGCCCGCGCCGCCTACGACGCCGTCAAGGGCTCCGCGGTCAACCCGGTGTTGCGCGAGGGCAACTCGGACCGCCGCGCCCCGGCGTCGGTCAAGAACTTCGCCAAGAAGCACCCGCACTCGATGGGCGCCTGGTCGCAGGACTCGAAGTCGCACGTCGCGACCATGTCGGACGGCGACTTCCGGCACTCCGAGAGGTCGGTGACGATCCCGGCCGGCACCACCCTGACGATCGAGCACACCGCGGCGGACGGCACCCGGACCGTCCTGAAGGAGGGCCTGAAGGTCCTCGAGGGCGAGGTCGTCGACGCCGCGGTGATGAGCGCGTCGGCACTCAACACCTTCCTCGCGGAGCAGGTCGCCGACGCCGCCGACAAGGGCGTGCTGTTCTCGGTGCACCTCAAGGCCACGATGATGAAGGTGTCGGACCCGATCCTGTTCGGGCACGCGGTGCGGGCCTACTTCTCCGACGTCTTCGCGCAGTACGGCGAGGACCTCGCCTCGGTCGGCGCGAACCCCAACGACGGCCTCGCCTCCATCCTCACCGCGCTGGAGAAGCTGCCCGCCGAGAAGCGGAAGGCCATCGAGGACGCCATCACCGCCGGCTACTCCGCCGGGCCGCGGCTGGCCATGGTCGACTCCTCGCGCGGCATCACCAACCTGCACGTCCCGTCCGACGTGATCATCGACGCGTCGATGCCGGCCGCGATCCGCTCGTCGGGCCAGATGTGGAACGCCGACGACGCCCAGCAGGACACCAAGTTCGTCATCCCGGACTCCTCGTACGCGCCGCTGTACGCGGAGACCGTCGAGTTCTGCAAGGAGCACGGCGCCTTCGACCCGACGACCATGGGCACCACCCCCAACGTGGGCCTGATGGCGCAGAAGGCCGAGGAGTACGGCTCGCACGACAAGACCTTCGAGATCCAGGCGGCCGGCACCGTACGCGTCGTCGACGCCGACGGCACCGCGCTGCTCGAGCACCAGGTCGAGGCCGGCGACATCTGGCGCGCCTGCCAGACCAAGGACGCGCCGATCCGCAACTGGGTCGAGCTCGCCGTGTCGCGGGCCCGGGCCACCGGCTGGCCGGCGGTGTTCTGGCTGGACGAGACCCGCGCGCACGACGCCGAGCTGATCAAGAAGGTGAAGTCGCAGCTCGCCGAGCTGGACACCGAGGGCCTGACGATCGAGATCCTCCCGGTCGCCGAGGCCACCCGCTACACCCTCAAGCGCGCCAAGGCGGGCGAGGACACGATCTCGGTCACCGGCAACGTGCTGCGCGACTACCTCACCGACCTCTTCCCGATCCTCGAGCTCGGGACCAGCGCGAAGATGCTCTCGATCGTCCCGCTGATGAACGGCGGCGGGCTGTTCGAGACCGGTGCCGGCGGCTCCGCCCCGAAGCACGTTCAGCAGCTGGTCAAGGAGAACCACCTGCGGTGGGACTCGCTCGGCGAGTTCCTCGCGCTGGCCGTGTCGCTGGAGTTCCTGGCCGACGCCACGGACAACGCGCGCGCCCGGGTGCTCGGCAGGACGCTCGACGCGGCCACCGGCACGCTGCTCGAGACGGGCAGGTCGCCCTCGCGCAAGGTGGGCGAGCTCGACAACCGCGGCAGCCACTTCTACATCGCGCTCTACTGGGCGCAGGAGCTGGCGCGGCAGACCGAGGACGCGGACCTCGCCGCGATCTTCGCGCCGCTCGCCGAGAAGCTGGCCGCGGCCGAGGAGACCATCGTCGGTGAGCTCAACGGCGTGCAGGGCGAGCCGGTCGACCTCGGCGGCTACTACTACGTCGACAGGACGAAGACCGACTCGGTCATGCGTCCCTCGTCGACGCTGAACGAGGCGCTCGCGAGCTTCTGACCTCGTACGCTCCGGGTTCGCCCCGGGTGGTGCACGAACGGCACTCTCGTGCGGTCGGTCCGCACGAGAGTGCCGTTCCTGCAGTCAGGTGCTGGCGACGCCGGGGATGCGCCCGTCGCGGAAGGCGTCGACGAAGCGCGCGTGGTCCTCGCGGACCTGGGCGGCGTAGGAGTGGGCGAAGTCGGTGACCCACTCGACGAACTCGTCCTCCCGGTCCCCGACCACGTGGGTGATCGCCTCCTCCGTCTGGAAGTCGACGATCGAGTCGTCGGCGTCGGAGTCCGCGACGCAGTGCACCTTGGCGGTCGCCCGGCCCAGGTACTCCACGACCGGGCCGATCTCGTCGGGCTCGGTGAGCTCCGACCAGTCCAGGTCGGACTCGTACGGCGAGATCTCGCTGACGACGAAACCCACGCCGTCGAGGTCGGTCCAGCCGAGGTGCCGGTCGGCGTGGGCCTGCAGGGCGCGCTGCGACAACACGGTGCGGTGCCCGTGGTGGTGGAAGACCGAGGCGACCTCCGACTCCGGTACCACGCGCGACGGCGCGGCCACGTTGCCCTGCTTCATCGACAGGACGACGTCGTTGTCCAACGCCTGGTTGTAGCCCTCGACCAGCACCGTGTACGCGGGCAGCCCCGCCGAGCCGATCCCGAAGCCGGACTTCCCGGCGACGTCCTTGATCGTGTAGGTGACGCCGGAGTTCCGCTTCGACTCGGGGATGGTGTCGAGATAGCGCTCGAAGGCGTCGCACACCCGGTCGCGCTCACCGTCGTCGAGTCGGCGGACCCCGGGACCGTCCCGCAGGACCCGGTCGAAGCCTTCGGTCTCGGTGATCGAGTCGAGCAGGGCGACGCGGGTGCTGAGCTTCGCCCGCAGCAGCGCCTCCTGCACGGGCCCGTCGCACGTGTCGAGCCGCAGGGAGAAGCTGCGGTCGTCGTCGACGTCGGTGAACGCGCGGACCTGGTCGAGGTAGGCCCGGGCGTAGTGGCCGACCAGCGCGGTGATGTCGGCGTCGGGGATCGCCTTGCGCCAGCACAGCAGCGCGAGGCTGGCGGCGAAGCGGGTGACGTCCCAGGTGAAGTGGCCGAGGTAGGCCTCGTCGAAGTCGTTGACGTCGAAGATCAACCGGCCGTCGCCGTCCATGTAGGTGCCGAAGTTCTCGGCGTGCAGGTCGCCCTGGATCCAGATCCGGCCGGTCCGCGCGTCCGCCCAGGGGTCCTCGCGCTCGGCGACGTCGGCGTAGAACAGGCAGGCGCTGCCGCGGTAGAAGGCGTACGGATCCGCCGCCATCTTCCGGAACTTCGCACGGAAGGCTGCCGGGTCGGCCGCCATGAGGTCGGAGAACGCGTCGACGAGCGTGTCGACGATCCGCTCGCTCCGGTCCGTCTCCCGAGGTGACATGGCGGGAACCTAGCCCACGGTCAGCGATCCCCGGGTGATCGTGAGCGCGAGCAGGAGCACGGCGATGCCGAAGACCGTGTAGCAGACGACGTCGACCACCCGGCCGCGGATCGCCAGCAGCCCGGCCCGCGCGGGCGGCAGCACACCGCGCAGCACGGCCGCGACCAGCAGGGACCCGCCCAGCAGCGCCGAGCCCTGGCGCCAGTGCTCGGTGAGCGCCTGGACCATCCCCGTCAGCGCGATCAGCAGCACCAGCAGCAACGCGCCGTGGACCTCGAGCCAGCGGCGGACGCCGTGGCGCTCGTGCGCGGCCGGCGGTGCCGCCGGAACCGGGCCGGTGCCCGGGGAACTCCCCGGCGCGGTGGGGGACGTCGGGGCGGCCGGCGCGCGCGGTGGCGGCGCGGACGACGGTCCCGGCGGTGCGGAGCCCGGGACCGGTTGCGGCGCAGAGGACGGTGCCGACAGCGGGCTCGGCGGCGGTGCGACCTGCGGTGCCGGTGATGGCGCCGCCTGCGGCGCAGCCGGTGCGGCCGGCGGCGTCGACGGTGGCGCAGTGTGCGGGGGTGGTGGCGCATTGTGCGGTGGCGGCAGCGGGGCGACGCGGGCGGGCGCCGAGCGGGGCGGCGGGGGGCCCGGCGTGGGCCGGCGGAGCGGGGCGGTCGGCTCGTCGTCCGGCGACGGCACGTCCGGCAGGTCGCCCCGGAGATGGTCGCCGCCGCTCACGCGGCCATCCTCGCAGAGGCGGTCCGGGGCGCGGTGTCCCCGGCCCGGCGCAACCCGCCCCACCCTTTCGTGGCCCGTTCCGACGGTCAGCTGACCTGGTGGTTCCGGGGCGCGTCGCGAAGGTCGAGGTCGCGTTCCCTCCCTTCGGAGGGTCCGCTGCCGCTGTGACGCCTCGCACAATCCCCTTGCCGGCGTCCAGGGACTCCCCAGCCGGCCCCACTCGAGGAGGAGCAGCGTCATGAGCGTGGAAAGCGACGTGCAGGCGGGGGCGCATGCCGCTGCCGAGCCCCGGGCGGTCGCCGCCCCGGCGCCCGACCCGGCCCTGCTGGGCCTGATCACCTTCCTGCCCTCCGGCGTCACCCTGGGGCTCTGGTTCCTCGGGTACCTGGACACCGCCACCCTCCCCGGCGGCATGATCCCGAGCGTCTCGCTCTCCGCCGGGCTCTTCCTGCTGATCGCCTCCGCGTGGGCGGCCCGGGTGGCGGCCAACGCAGTGGCGGCGATCTTCGGCGTGTTCTCCGCCTTCTGGCTCAGCTTCGGGCTGCTGCTCGCCGGGCTCACGAGCGGTTGGTGGGGCGTGACCGACGCGGCCGGCGCGGCGAGTGTGCAGCGGACCTACCTGCTGTCCTTCACACTGGTGTTCATCCTGCTCACGCTGGCGACGCTGCGCCTGCCGCTGGCCTTCACCGCGGGATTCGTGTTCGTGGACATCACCTTCGTGCTGGCGTTCCTCGGGGTGAGCACCGGCAACACCGGCCTCCTCCCGATCGCCGGGATCACCACGCTGGTCTTCTGCGCGATCTTCGCCTACATCCTGTTCGACGGCTTCGGCCAGGACCTGGGCGGCCGGCCGCTGCCGATGGGCACCCCGCTGGTCAAGTAGCGCAACCGGGCGCACGCCGTACCCGCCGGGCCCGGTCGTCTCGTCCGAGACGGCCGGGCCCCGCCGTGTCCGGACCGTGTCCCGGCCGTGTCCACACCGTGTCCCCCGTCCCGAGATCGGCCGTGCCGTCGCAGGTCAACGGCATGTTGTGTCAGATTGAGAAACCACGACCGACCGATGTGGACGTCAATGGATGTGACGGAGCACACTCCTCGCCCGCGCCGCTGGACGCTCCGCGCCCGGATGCCCCATCAGTCTGGAGCGTGACATGACCACTGAGCACGGACTGTCCGAACCCGCCCTCGACCCGGCGGGCGCCGCCGGCCCCGCGGCGCCCGCCGCCCCGCCCGCACCCACCGGCAACCCGGCGCTGCTCGGGCTGCCCGCCTTCCTCGTCGGCGGGATCGGCCTGACGCTGTACCTGTTCGGCTACCTGCCGGCGGCGGCCGTGGGCACCCTCGTGCCGATGACGCTGCTGGTCTCCGGCCTCGGCCTGCTCGTGGCCGGTGTCTGGGCCATCCGGATCGGGCAGGGGGCGGTGGGGGCGATCTTCACCGTGTTCGCGACCTTCTGGCTGAGCTACGGCTACCTCGTCCTCTCGTTGGTCAACGACTGGCTGAAGATCCCGGCGGAGAACGCCGCCGCCGCCCAGGGGACCTTCCTGATCGCCTGGCTCGCGGTCTTCGCCGTGCTCACCCTGGCCACGCTGCGCCTGCCGCTGGCCTTCACCGCGCTGTTCGCCCTGGTCACGATCACCGTGGCGCTGGTCCTCGTGGCCACCCTGAACGGCTCGACCGGTCTGCTCACCATCGCGGGGATCACCGCGGCCCTGTTCTGCCTCACCGCGGTCTACATCTTCGTGGACGGCATGACGCAGGAGCTGGGCGGCCGGGCCCGATCGATGGGGTCGCCGCTGGTGCGCTGAGCGCGCCCCGCGCGGGGCTTCCGGTGGGCCGCCCGCTCACCGGAAGTCCCGCGACTTCACCGCGACCGTGAGCGGCAGCCGTTGCAACCGGTCCGCGACCAGGTTGAGCACGCCCTCGGGACTGCGCTCCAGCCGGCCGCGGACCAGCAACGCCGCACTGCCCAGCGCGACCGTGCGGTACCGCGCCCACAGCCCCTCCGAGCAGGTCACGTTGAGCATCCCGCTCTCGTCCTCCAGGTTCACGAACGTGACCCCGCGGGCGGTGGCGGGCCGCTGCCGATGCGTGACCAGGCCGCCGACCAGCACCCGCGGCGCCGGGTCGTCGGGGTCGAACGGATCACCCAGGTCCGCCCGTTCCCCCGCGCCCGCCCTCCGGGCCACCTCGTCCAGCCGGTCGATCCGGACCGCACCCAGCCCGTCGAGCTCCTCCCGCAGGTGCTGCAGCGGATGGCTGTCCGGGGAGACACCGGTGGCCCAGACGTCGGCGACGGTCTCCTCCACCTCCGTCATCCCCGGCAGCGCCGGTGCGGCCAGCCCGACCGCGCTGCCCGGCAGGTGCTCGGGACGCACCGCCGCGACCACCCCGGCCGCCCACAGTGCGGCCCGCCGCTCGATCCCGAAGCAGCCGAACGCTCCGGCGGTGGCCAGCGCCTCCGCCTGCGGCCCGGTCAGCCGCACCCGGCGGGCCAGGTCGGCGAGGTCCCGGTACGGGCCGCCGCGCTCCCGTTCCGCCTCGATCTCCTCGGCGAGCTCGGTGCCGACCGTGCGGATCTCGCGCAAACCGGTGCGGATCGCCCGACCTCCGGAACTCCGCTCGTCGGGTTCCAGGATCGCAGCGGCGCCGCCGAGGTTGACGTCCGGCCCGCGGACCCGCACCCCGTGCCGGCGCGCGTCGGCGACCAGGGACTGCGGGGAGTAGAAGCCCATCGGCTGGGAGTTGAGCAGCGCCGCGCAGAACGCCGCCGGGTGGTAGAGCTTGAACCAGGAGCTGTAGTAGACCAGCGACGCGAAGCTGATCGAGTGGCTCTCCGGGAAGCCGAAGTTCGAGAAGGCCAGCATCTTCTGGAAGATCGTCTCCGCGACGTCCGCCGGGATCTCCCGGGCCGCCATCCCCGCGAAGAACCGCTCCCGGAGCCGTTCCATCTTCTCGGTGGAGCGCTTGGACCCCATGGCGCGGCGCAGCTCGTCCGCGTCGGCCGCGGAGAAGCCCGCCACGTCCACCGCGATCTGCATGAGCTGCTCCTGGAACAGCGGCACCCCGAGCGTCTTCTCCAGCGCGCCCGCCAGCAGCGGGTGGTCGTACTCCCACTTCTCGAGCCCGTTGCGCCGCCGGATGTACGGGTGCACCGACCCGCCCTGGATCGGCCCGGGCCGGATCAGCGCGACCTCGACGACCAGGTCGTAGAACTCGCGCGGCTTGAGCCGGGGCAGGGTGGCCATCTGCGCGCGGGACTCGACCTGGAACACGCCCACCGAGTCGGCCCGCTGCAACATCTCGTAGACCGCCGGGTCGCTCTCGCCGAGCTCGTGCAGCTCGACCGTGCGGCCCTCGTGCTTCTCGACCAGGTCCATCATCAGGTGCAGCGCGGTGAGCATCCCCAGCCCGAGCAGGTCGAACTTGACCAGCCCGGCGGCCGCGCAGTCGTCCTTGTCCCACTGGACGACGGTCCGGTCCTCCATCCGCGCCCACTCCACCGGCACGACCTCGGACACCGGCCGGTCGCAGATCACCATGCCGCCGGAGTGGATCCCGAGGTGCCGCGGGAAGCCGAGCAGCTCGTCGGCCAGCGCCAGCACCGGCACGGGCAGGTCCTCCGGGACGGTCTCGGTGTCCAGCCCGGTCCAGCGCTCGATCCGCTTGCTCCACGCGTCCTGCTGGCCGGGCGAGAAGCCCAGCGCCTTCGCCATGTCCCGCACCGCGGAGCGGGGCCGGTAGGTGATCACATTGGCCACCTGGGCGGCGTGCGTGCGCGCGTACCGCTGGTAGACGTACTGGATCACCTCCTCGCGCCGGCCGGACTCGATGTCCAGGTCGATGTCCGGGTAGCCGTCCCGGTCCGGGGAGAGGAACCGCTCGAAGAGCAGGCCGTGGCGCACCGCGTCCACGTTGGTGATGCCCAGCGCGTAGCAGACCGCGGAGTTGGCGGCCGAGCCCCGGCCCTGGCAGAGGATCCCGGCGCGCCGGCAGAAGGCCACGATGTCGGCCACGATCAGGAAGTAGCCGGGGAAGTTCTTGGCCTCGATGATCGCCAGCTCGTGCGCCACCATGTCCGCGGCGAACCGGTTCTCCGCGTGGCTGCCGTACCGCCGCGCGACGCCCTGCCAGGTCAGCGCGCGCAGCCAGGTCGCCTCCGTCTCCCCCGTCGGGACGTCGAAGGGCGGCAGGTCCGGCGCCACCAGCTGCAGCTCGAAGGCCAGCTCCCGGCCCAGCTCCGCCGCCCGCGCCACCGCGCCCGGGTACCGCCCCTCGAAGCGGTCCGCCATCGCCGCGCCACCGCGCAGGTACGCCCCACCCGCCGCGGGCAGCCAGGGATCGGCCTCGTCGAGGCTGCGCCGGGCGCGCACCGCCGCCAGCGCCGACGCCAGCGGGAACCGGTCGGCCGTGGCGTAGTGCGCCGCGGTGGTGGCCACGGTCGCCACGCCGGCCTCGGCCGCCAGCGCGGCCAACACGTCGTTGCGCTCGGTGTCGGTGGGCAGGGCCTGGTGGGTGAGCTCGACGGCCACGTTCTCCCGGCCGAACCGCTCGACCAGCCCGCGCAGCGCCTCGGCGGCCGCCGCGGGCCCGCCCGCCCGCAACGCCTGCTGCACCGTGCCCTTGCGGCACCCGGTGAGCGCGACGACGCGGCCGCGGGTGTCCTCGACGACCTCCACCGGGTCGTACACCGGGCGGCCCTTCTCCGCCCCGCGCAGCTGCGCGGCGCTGATCGTGCGGCACAACGCCCCGTAGCCCTCCGGCCCGCGGGCGAGCAGCAGCAGGTGACTGCCCTCCGGGTCCGGCACCCCGTTCTGCGGGGCGGGCAGCCCGAGGCTCAGCTCCGCGCCGAAGACCGTGCGCACGCCAAGCTCGCGCGCGGCCTCCGCGAAGCGGACCACGCCGTGCATCCCGTCGTGGTCGGTGAGGGCGATCGCCTCGAGGCCCAGCTGGTGCGCCCGTTCGACCAGCTCCTCGGGGTGGCTCGCCCCGTCGAGGAAGCTGAAGTTGGAGTGGCAGTGCAGCTCCGCGTACGGGACGGTCGGCTCGGTGCGCTCGAGCGGGGGCGGCGCGTACGGCTCACGCTTGCGGGACCAGGCGGGCGAGTCCCCGCCGTCGGCCTCCGGGCCACCGCGCAGGCTCGACCCGGCCCGACCCGAGAGCGTGGCCTCCAGCTCCCGCCAGGTGACGTCCGGGTTGCTCCATCCCATGCCCCGGAGCGTACTCGAACATCCGTTCTAAGGGGCCGCGGCGACAGAGCTGTCCACAGGCAGGAACGGCTCGACCGCGGCGCGCACCGCAGCCTTGGGCCGGGCCCCGACGACCTGGGCGACCACCCGCCCGCCGACGTACAGGCTCAGCGTCGGCATGCCCCTCACGCCCGCCGCCGCGGCGGTCCTCGGGGAGTCGTCGACGTCCAGTGCGACGACCTCCAGCCGCCCCGCCAGCTCCGTCGCGAGCTCGGCCAGCACGGGCTTGATCATCCGACAGGGCGGGCACCAGGTGGCGGTGAAGTCGACCAGCACGGGCCCCGGCGCGCGCAGCACCCGGTCCTCGAAGGTCTCGTCGGACACGGTCTCGATCACGGTTCCTCCACCGACATCTCGCACCGGGGCTCCGGTGCGCGCTCGCGCAGCGCGGCGTGCAGCTGCGCCTCGAGCTCGGCGCGCACGGCGCCGAGCCGGGCGAGGGACGCGTCGACCTCGGCGAGCTTCTGCCGGTACACCGCGATCGAGTCGGCGCAGCTCGCACCGCTCGGATGGCCCGCGCGCAGGCACTCGACGAAGGGCCGCGTCTCCTCCAGGGACAGACCCAGCCCGACCAGCGCACGGATCTCCGCGACCGCCCGCAGGTCCTCCTCGCCGTAGGTGCGGTAGCCGTTCGCGCGGCGGCGCGCGGGCAACAGCCCGAGCTCCTCGTAGTGCCGCAACGCCCGGGGGCTCACCCCGGCCTGCTCCGCCAGCTCGCCGATCCGCATCGTCCGTCCCCTCCCGTCGGCGACGCTAGACCTTGACCCCGACGTCAACGCCAATATCGGCTGGCGCAATCACCGTTCGCCCCGGATGATCCGGGTGAGGGACCGCCGATCGGAGGGTCATGGTCGACCACCGTCACCGGGCGCGACGCGCCGGGATCATGCGCACCGGCCTCGTCGCCCTGCTCGCGGGCCTCGCCGTGGCCTGCTCCGGCACTGCGCCGATCTCGCCGTCGCCCGTGCCCTCCCCCTTCTCCGACCGGCTCGTCGCCCAGGTGACGGGGGACGGGACGTTCGCGCAGCTCACCGAGCTGCAGCGGATCGCCGACGCCCACGGCGGGAACCGGGCCACCGGGCGCCCGGGCTACGACGCGAGCGTCGACCACGTCGCCGAGGTGCTGCGCGCGGCCGGCTTCGACGTCACCACGCCGGAGTTCAGCTTCCGGGACAGGACGTACCGGAACGTGATCGCGCAGACCCGCACCGGCGATTCCGGGCAGGTCCTCCTCGCGGGCGCCCACCTGGACTCCGTCCGCGACGGTCCCGGCATCAACGACAACGGCACCGGGGTGGCCACGCTCCTCGAGATCGCGACGCGGATGACCGGCTCGCCGCCCCTCGGCCGGGCCGTCCGGTTCGCGTTCTGGGGTGCCGAGGAGCGCGACTACGAGGGTTCCCAGGGCTACGTCGACTCCCTGTCCGCGGCGGACCGCCGGGCGATCCTGCTCTACCTCAACCTGGACATGACCGGCTCGCCGAACGCGGGCTACTTCGTCCAGGGCGACGAACCCGCCACCCGCGACCTCGCGGCGCGGCTCACCGCGCTCGGCGCCGCACCGGACACCGTGAAGTTCGACGGCGGCTCGGACTACGCGCCCTTCGTGGCCGCCGGGATCCCGAGCGCGGGCCTGCTGGCGGGCGACGAGCAGGTCAAGAGCGCCGACCAGGCCGCGAAGTGGGGCGGGACCGCGGGTCAGGTCTTCGACCGCTGCTACCACGCGGCCTGCGACACCCTCACCAACGTCGACCGCGTCGCGCTGGACCGCTTCGGGGACGCCACCGCGGGCACCCTCGCGAGCCTGGCCACGTCCAGGGACTGACCGCCTCCACCGGATGACGCCGGCCGGGCCGCTCCCCAGCCCCCGACCGGCGTCATCCGGGCTGCCGGCGGCGCGGTACCGGGGGCTCCCCAGCGTCCGGTCGCGCTCGTCCGGCGGCCGTCGGGGCTCCGTCACCAGCTCCGACGACGTTCGTGCCCGCTCCGTGCGGCGCAGTACCCAGTCCACTCCCACCACCTGAGAAACACCTGTGCAGCGCCCGTGCGAGACCCGTGGACCCGAGATCGCTCCCGCGGACCCACCCGATCGGGGCTGTCGGCGCACACCCCGTCGATGCCCGACACTGAGCGACGGCGGCATGACGGAGGGGGAAGCATGCGGGGTCGACGACTGGCGGCGGTGGTGGCGGGGCTCGCGGCGGTCCTGCTCGCGGGGTGTTCCACCACCACCCCCACCACGCCCGCGCCGCAGCCCACGACGCAGGTCGCGCCCGATCCGGGCCTGCCCGCCCGGCTGATGTCGACCGTGAGCGGGGACGGCGCCTTCGCCCGCCTCGAGCGGCTGCAGCAGATCGCCGACGCCCACGGCGGCAACCGCGCCCTCGGCACCCCCGGCTACGACGCCAGCGTGGACTACGTGGCCCAGACCCTCCGGGACGCGGGGTTCGCGGTGGACACCCCGAGCTTCGACGTCCGTGCCTACACCGTCCAGGACCAGCGGCTGACCGTGGAAGGGCGCACCGTCGACTCCGCCGCGATGAGCTTCTCCCCCGCCACGCCGGCGGGCGGGCTGACCGCGCCGCTGCACGTCGTCGCCCAGGACGCCACCTCCGGGTGCGAGGTCGAGGACTTCGCCGGCATGCCCGCGGGCGCGATCGCCCTGGTCAAACGCGGTACGTGTCCCTTCGGCGCCAAGTCGGAGAACGCGAAGAAGGCCGGCGCCGCGGGGCTGGTCGTGGTGAACACCGAGGACACGCGGCTGGACGCCACGCTCGGCGACTCCACCGCCACCGTGCCGACCACCGGCGTGACCGCCTCCGCCGGGGCCGACCTCGCGACGAGGGGCGGCGCCCCGGTCACCCTGCTGCTGCTGGCCACCACACAGGACACCGTGAGCCGCAACGTGATCGCGCAGACCACGACCGGCGACCCGGACCGCGTCGTGATGGCCGGGGCGCACCTCGACTCGGTGCCGGAGGGCCCGGGGATCAACGACAACGGCTCGGGCTCCGCCGCGCTGCTCGAGCTGGCCACCGCGCTCGGCCCGACGCCGCCGGTCGCCAACGCCGTCCGGTTCGCGTGGTGGGGCGCCGAGGAGGTCGGGCTCGTCGGCTCCACCCGGTACGTCGAGGGGCTCGCACCCGCGGACGCTCAGCGGATCGCGCTGTACCTGAACCTGGACATGGTGGGGTCGCCGAACGCCGGCTACCTCGTCTACGACGGCGACGACTCGGACAAGCAGGGCGCGGGCCCCGGCCCCGAGGGCTCGGCGGCCGTGGAACGGGTGCTGCTCGACCAGCTCTCGGCCGTGGGCGTGCAGGGGTCGGGCACGGACTTCGACGGCCGCTCCGACTACGGCCCGTTCATCGCGGCCGGCATCCCGGCGGGCGGCCTGTTCACCGGGGCCGAGGAGCGGAAGTCGGCGCAGCAGGCCGGGCAGTGGGGCGGCCAGGCCGACCGCCCGTTCGACGGCTGCTACCACCAGGCCTGCGACACCGTCGCCAACGTCGACCGCACGGCCCTGGACCGCAACGTCGACGCGCTGGCGGGCACGGTCGGCCGGTTCGCGCTGGACCTGAACGGGGTGCCCCGGCGGCAGTCGTAGCGCCGGCCATACCTGTTGTCGCGGGTCCGGTCGCCGCAGGGCCGGTCGCCGTCGCGCCGGTCGCCGCAGCGCCGGTCGCCGCGCCGGTCGTCGCAGCACCGGTCGTCGGGGCGCCGGTCGTCGCAGCACCGGTCGTCGGGGCGCCGGTCGTCGGGGCGCCGGTCCTCGGGGCGCCGGTCGTCGGGGCGCCGGTCGTCGGGGCGCCGGTCGTCGGGGCGGAGGTGGGGCGGCCGCGCCGGGCCCGGCACACCCCGTCAGTCGTAGATGCCGGTGACCCACCACCGCTCCTCCCGGTGCAGCAGGAGCAGGGCCACCCCGTCGGCCAGCTCGACCTGCAGCCGTGAGCCGGTGCGGCCGTCGGCCGACCACCAGCGCTGGCTGACCGGCCAGGGCCCCGCCCAGTCCCGGACCTCCCGGGGCGGGTGCCCGGCGAGCAGCACCCGGTGCGGGTCCGCGTCGAGCAGGTCGGGCTCGCGCAGGCCGACCGACCTGCCCTCCGCGGTGTGCAGCTCGACCGGGATCGGTTCCTCCGGCACGGTCGCCGGCGACGGCGCCGGGAGGCGACCCGGCCAGGCGGGGACCGGGTCCCGCGCGGCCTTGCCGGTGCGGATCGGCCGCGACCGCCCGGGCTTGCGGGCGGCCGGGCCCTGCGTGCCGGTCGGGGCGGTGCCCCGGAGCGCCGCCTCGGGTGCGTCGGGGGCGAAGCCGCGCGGCGCCTCGCGCGGGAGCGGGGCCGGCTCGGGCAGCGGGTCGAGGACGAGCACGGGATCCTCGCCGACCACGCGCAGCCCGGCCGACGGCGCGTCCGGGTACGGGCCGAGCCCCTCGACCGGCGGGGCGGCTGGCGGGCCCTGGAGGGGCCCGGCGGCGCGGGAGCCGGGCTCCCGGTCGTCCCCCCAGGGGACGTACCGGACCCGCTCGTCCGGGTCGCGACCGCCGGTGAGGACCGCGGTGACCACGGCCTCCGGGCCGAGCAGCGCCTGGACCCGGACCAGTGCGCGCCCGGCCCGCTCGCCCGCCTCCCCGACGTCCCCCCAGAGACCGAGCTGCAGCGCGCCCGCGGTGACCGTCTCCTCCGGGGTGAGCCGCAGCTCGACGACGGCGCCGGAGCCACCCCGGGTCAGCCACGAGTCGAGCTGCCAGCGGACCCGGTCGACCGTCCCGGACGGGGTGAGCGGCTCGGCGCACCGCCAGACCCGCAGCAGCTCCTCCCCGCCCTCGGTACGCGCCCACACCCCCAGCCGGGTGCAGGACAGGCCGTGCCCGGCCAGCGTGCGGTGCAGTCGTTCGGCCAGCGTGCGGGCGGCGAACGCGGCCGCGTCGACCCGGGTGACGGGCGGGTCCAGCTCGATCGCGACGGCGAGCTCCTCGGGCGGGCGGCGGCGCACCGGCGGGCGCGGGTCCAGGCCTCGGGCGAGCCGGTGGGCGAGGACGGCGTCGGCGCCGAACCGGGAGGCCACGTCGGCCTGGGCCAGCGCCCCGAACGCGCCCAGGCTGCGCAGGCCCAGCCGGCGCAGCAGGTCCACCAGCTCGGAGCGGTCCACGTCGGGCTCGCGGTCGAGCTCCTCCACCCCGAGCGGGGCGAGGAACTCCGCGCTGCGGCCGGGCTCGACGCCCACCCCGCGGCGGGCGGCGAGCACGGCGGCGAACAGCCCGTCGGCGAACCCGGTCTGGCACTCCACCCCGGTGCGCGCCGCGACCTGGTCGATCAGCCGCTCGGCCGCCTCGCGCTCGCCGCCGAAGAACCCGACCGGGCCCTTGGCCGGGAGCGCGAGCAGGCCCGGCCGGACCACCTCCACCCCCGGAGCGAGCTCCTCGACGGCGACGACCACCGGCTCGAACAGCCGCGCGTCCCGGTCCGGGTCCGGGGCGAGGACGGCGAGCTCGGGGCAGCGCGCCTGGGCGTCCCGCCGGCGCAGCCCCCGCCGCACGCCGGCGGCCCGTGCCCCCGCCGAGCAGGCCACCACGCGGTTGGCCAGGAACACCGCCGCGGACCGGTGGGCCGGGACGTGTGCGGCCTGCATCGCCGCGGTCACCGGCCAGTCCGGGGACCACAGCGCGAGCACCCGCTCCCCCGCCTCAGCCACGGGTGTCCTCCCTGCGGCCCGGCCGGTGCGCGGCCCCGCAGCCGGGTCGCGTGATCGCCGTCCGGGACCGGCCGAGGCCATGAATAGCCTTCAACGGTCCGGGACGGTGATCACCGCCGGAACCCCGCTGCAGAGCGCCGCAGCGCCGACCCCTGATCGCCGTCCGGGACAGATCGCGGCCCTGGTTGGCACCCAGCGGTCCGGAACGGTGATCTCGGCCGGGAAGCCGCCCGCAGTTACTCATGAGACCGCTGCCGGGGCCACGGGGAGCTCCGCCGGCACGTCGGCCGTCGGGGCGTGCCGGATCTCCTCGCGTGGCGCGATCGCACCGCCGGGGCCAGGGAGCAGCAGCTCGGCCTCGCGCCCGGAGGCCCCGGTGCCGCGGCCGGTCGACCGCACCCTCGCGCACCGCGAGCGCAGTCGGCCCGCCCCGCGCGCAAGACCCCGCCACTCCACCCGCGAGCAGCCGAGGACGAGATCGGCGCCGGGCCACGCACCGAGGGCGAGCAGCACCGCGCCGCGCTGCCGCGCCCGGGCCGCCAGCCGCTCCCGGTCGGCCGCGCGCACGCCCGCCCGCTCGGCGCCCGCGACCACGACCAGGTCCAGCCCGTCGAGCAGGGCGGCGGTGACCGCGACGAGGTCCGCGCCGGGCCGGGGCACGAGCGCGAGCCGCTCGAGCCGGATCCCGGCCTCCGCTGCGGCGACCGCGCCGAGCCCGGGCGCTCCGACCACGCCCGCCCACGCACCCTCGGCCGAGGCCTCGGCGAGCAGCCCGAACAGCAGGGACGTCGAGCCGGGGCCGGTCGAGACCGACACCGTGGCCCCCCGCCGCAACCCGCCCCCGGGCAGCAGCGGCGCCAGCGGGGCCGCGACCGGGAGGACCCGCCCGTCGTCGCCCGGGGTCGGTGCGGGCCGCGCCGCCCCCGACGCCCGGTCCTCCATCCGGCGCAGCAGGCTGCGGGCCGTCGCGAGCCGATCGGCGGCGCTCTCCCCGCCGCCCGACAGCGCACGGCCGGGCCGGACGGGGCGCCCCGCGCCGTGGACCCGCCGGTTCCGGGCGAGGCGGGACTCGGCGGGTGGGCGGCCGCTCCCCACGATCACGCCGCCCTCCGGATCCTCGCCCTCCCCGTGCTCCGCCCGATCGACCGGCCAAGTGTCCGGATCGAGCGCCCAGGCCTCACTCACCGCGCGTCCGGGGTGCGAGTGCGATGGCCGCGGTGATGCCGGCAGGCGGATCCGCCCGCACTGGTCGCGCGAAGGGTCGGGGCGCTGGAGGCCACGTGGCCGAGCCCGCGCGTCGGCGACCAGAGATCTGCTCCGCGCACCCGACGAGGCAGTCGCACATCCCGTCGAGGGCTCGTGCCGCGCCACCCCGGAGGTACGGGTGGGACTGAGTGGATGCGGGGAGGCGAAAGGGAAGTGCGGCCTGCCGGGGCTTCGCGGCCCGGAACGGTTGTGCGGCCTGCCGGGGCTTTGTCGGCTGACGAGGTTGCGCGGCGTGTGGCCCGGGCAGGGCGGGCCCGAACGGGTGTGTGGCGTGCCGGGCGGGCCGGATCGGCTGCCGGCATCGCCGCGGCCATCGCACCTGCACCGGCGCCGCCCGTGACACCGGGACCTCCCGACCAGCCGCGGATGCCCGGAGCGCCGCCACACGAGCCGCCCGTGCACGGGCTGCCGGGAAATGTCCCGCCGAGACACGCGCCGGGCTATGAGCCGGCGGGGTGTGGGTCGCCGGGACATGATTTGTTGAGACACGGACGGCGCGGACAGCCTGACGGCAGCTCACGACACACCTCCCCCGCACGACGGGCCACACCGCGGGGAAGACGGTGTTCGAACCTTTGTTCGAACTCTAGCCCAGACGTCGGAACCCCTCAACCCGCGATCGGGTGGACCCGGGAGGACGACGAGCCCATACCCGTTCCGTGATCGCCGCACCACAGCGCGCGCCGCAGCACCGGTCATTCACGCTGTTCACCACAGGGAGATCGTCGCGAGCGCTACCCCATCGCTGCCGCCACGACAACCCCGTCCCTCTCGGAACGATCGTGGGCAGGGGTCGCTCGCTCCGCCGCCGCCAGGAAGATCGTTCCGAGCGCTACCGGACGGCTCCCGTCTCCACAGCACCGTCACCTTCGCAACGATCACCGCGCCCATCGCGTGCCGAGATCGTTCCGAGCGCGACCGTACCGCTGTCGTCACGACCGCAGCGGCACACCCGGAACGATCACGACGCCCGCGGCGAAGGGCGGGCGACGCAGTGCCGCCCGCCGCAGGGATCAGTGCGCGAAGTGCCGGGTGCCCGTGAGGTAGAGGGTGACGCCCGCCTCCGCGGCCGCGGCGGTCACCTGGTCGTCCCGGATCGAGCCGCCGGGGTGGACGACGGCCTTGACGCCGCCCTCGATCAGCACCTCGAGGCCGTCGGGGAAGGGGAAGAACGCGTCGGACGCGGCGACCGCACCGCGCGCCCGGTCCCCGGCCCGGCTGACCGCGAGCCGGCAGGAGTCGACCCGGTTGACCTGCCCCATCCCGACGCCGACCGCGGCGCCGTCGCTGGCCAGCAGGATCGCGTTGGACTTGACCGCGCGGCAGGCGCGCCAGGCGAAGGACAGGTCGGCGAGGGTCCGCTCGTCCGCGGCCGCGCCGGCGACCAGCTTCCAGGAGGAGGGGTCGTCGCCCGGGGCGTCGACGGCGTCGCGCTGCTGCATCAGCAGGCCGCCGCTGATCGGCCGGAACTCCGCGCCGTGCCGGGTGACCTCGCCGTCGATGCGGAGCAGCCGGATGTTCTTCTTCGACCGCAGGATCTCCAGGGCCTCCGGCGTGAACCCGGGGGCCACCACGACCTCGGTGAAGATGTCCTTGACCTGCTGCGCCATCTCGACGCCGACCTCGCGGTTGGTGGCGATCACGCCGCCGTACGCGCTGACCGGGTCCGTGGCGTGGGCCTTGCGGTGCGCCTCCGCGACGTCCGCGCCCACCGCGATCCCGCACGGGTTGGCGTGCTTGATCACCGCGACGGCGGGCCGGTCGCCGTGGTCGTGCGCGGCGCGCCAGGCGGCGTCGGCGTCGACGTAGTTGTTGTAGGACATCTCCTTGCCGTGGAGCTGCTCGGCGCGGGCCAGACCCGACCCGCCGGCCTCGGAGGTGTAGATCGCCGCGGCCTGGTGCGGGTTCTCGCCGTAGCGCAGGGTGGCCTTGCGGGTCCAGGTCGCGCCCGCCCACTCCGGGAACGCCGACTCGCCGCCGACCAGCACCGAGCCCATCCACGAGGCGACGGCGACGTCGTAGGCCGCGGTGTGCCGGAAGGCCTCCGCCGCGAGCCGGCGCCGGTCCTCCGGCAGGAACCCGCCGGCCGCGATCTGCTCCAGCGCCCAGTCGTACTCCGCCGGGTCGGTGACCACCGCGAGGCTGTCGTGGTTCTTGGCCGACGCCCGGACCATGGCGGGCCCGCCGATGTCGATCTGCTCGACGCACTCCGCCGGCGTCGCGCCGGAGGCGACGGTCTCGGTGAACGGGTAGAGGTTCGAGACGAGCAGGTCGAACGGCGCGATGCCCAGCTGCTCGAGCTGCTGGAGGTGCTCAGGCCGGCGGGTGTCGGCCAGCAGGCCGGCGTGCACGCGCGGGTGCAGGGTCTTGACGCGGCCGTCGAGGCACTCGGGGAACTCGGTCAGCTCCTCGACGGGCGTGACGGGTACGCCGGCGTCGGCGATCCGCTGGGCGGTCGACCCGGTCGAGACGATCTCCACGCCCGCCGCGTGCAGCCCGGTCGCCAGGTCGAGCAGCCCGGCCTTGTCGTAGACGCTGATCAGGGCCCGCTTGACCGGCCTGCGTTCGCTCACTGGACACTCGCCTCTCGGTTGCACAGCGTCTCCTGGTGGCACGCCGTCTCTCCGGTACACAGCGTCGCGACGGTGTCCACCAGCAACCGGCGCTCCGCGATCTTGATGCGTTCGTGCAGCACGGCCTCGGTGTCGCCGGGCAGCACGGGGACGGCCTCCTGGGCCAGGATCGGCCCGGTGTCCACGCCGGCGTCGACCAGGTGGACCGTGGTCCCGGTGATCCGGACGCCGTGGGCGAGGGCGTCGCGGACCGCGTGCGCCCCGGGGAAGGCGGGCAGCAGCGCCGGGTGGGTGTTCAGGATCGGGCGGCCGACCCCGTCGAGGAAGGGCGCGCCGAGGATCCGCATGAACCCCGCGCAGACGACGAGGTCCGGCCGGTGCCCGAGGACGGCCGCCAGCAGGGCCCGGTCCCACGCCGGCCGGTCGGCGTGCTCCGCGGGCCGGACCGTGAACGTCGGGGTGCCCGAGCGGTCGGCCCGGGCCAGCGCCTCGACCCCGGGACGGTCCGTCCCGACGGCGACGACCTCCGCCGGGTAGCCCGGGTCGCGCGTGGCGTCGAGCAGCGCCTGGAGCAGCGTGCCGGAGCCCGAGGCGAGCACGACGAGGCGGGCGCGCCCGGGTAGGCCGTCCCGCGACGGGGGCTGTGCGCTCGTCGGGGCGGGCACGGGTCTCCTCGGGCGGGCGGCTCGGACGGACCCCTCCAGCCTAGGCCGCGACGACCGTCACAGCGCGGGGACCTGCCCCGATCCGGTGGGCGGGCCGGTCCTTCCGCGGTGCCGGCGCCGTGATCCGGGCAGGGGATCGTCCGGGATTCGAGCGTCCCGCTGCCCGAAGTGGATCACGGTTCGTCGGTGTCGCGCTCCGCGGTCTCGCGGGCGGCCCGCGCCTCCGCCTGACGGGCGCGGAGGGCCACGAGCTCGGCGACGGTGCGGGGGCGGGGCTCGTCCTCGTCGGGTCGCCCCGTGTCGGCCGGGCGAGCGGACTCGGCCTCGGCACGCTCGCGACGGTGTGGGCGCTCGGGTCGGTCGGATCGCTCCGGGCGGTCGGAGGGCCCGGAGCAATCAGCGGGCTCGGAGCGGCCGGCGGACTCAGAGCGGCCGGCGGACTCGGAGCGGTCGGCGCGCTCGGAGCGGCCGGCGCGCTCGGAGCGGCCGGCGGACTTGCCGGTCCCACCGCGCTCGATCGCCCCGGAGGAGTCCCGGGACGAGCCCTCCCGGTCCTCGACGGGGTCCTCCAGGTGCTCGACGGGCTCGCGGTCGTGGTCGGCCGGGAGATCCTCGACGGCGCGTAGGGCCGGAGGTTCGGCAGCCGCGGCCGGAGGTTCGGTGGCCCCGCGACGGGAGCGCACGGGACGGCGACGGGTGCCGCTGCTGCGCTCCTGCCGACGGGCCCGGGCCCGCTCGACCGCCCGGCCCCGGCCCGCCCGCGCCCGGCCGTCCCGGCTGCGTGCGCTGCTCGAGGACCGGCCGCGACCTCCGTCCTCCCCGGCGGGATCCACGTCGTCCGCAGGACCCGTCCCGGCTGCGACGGCCGGGTCCTCGCCGTCGGTCGAAGCGCTGCGAGGAGCGTCGGCCTGGCGGACCTTGCCGTCGTCGAGAGCGTCCGCCGGACCGCTGCGCTCGGCCGACTCCTCGTCGGACGGGTCGGGGTCCTCGCCCGACCGGTCCGGCTCCCCGTCGTCGGACGCACGGTTCTCGGCGGGGCCCTCGTCCCCCGGGCCGGTGGACGCGTCGTCCTCGACATCCTCGCCCGGCTCGACGCCCTCGGCGTACCCGTCGGCCGGTGTCCCGACGTCGAGCTCGTCGTCCGCCGCGTACCCGTCCCGGTACCAGCCGAGCTCCTCGTCGTCGCGAGCCTGCTCCGGCACCGGGCCACCACGCTGCACCAGCCCGAGGACCGCCGCGGGCCCGCCGATCCACACCACGACGGCGAGCAGGACGAGCCAGGGCGGCATCGCGACCGGGTCGAACCGGCCCGCCGCCAACCGGCCCCCCGCCAGCGCGGCGACCAGCGCCCCCACCAGGGCGAGCGTGCCCGTCGCGACCCCGACGGCCCGCATCCGCTCGGGCACCGTGGACGCCGGGCCCAGGACCGCGCGGCAGATCCCGCCCACCATCAGCCCGATCCCCACCGGCACGATCACGACGACCACCGCCCAGGCCGGTGCGGGCACCGTCGGCAGGGCCCCGAGCAGGGGGAACGGGGGCAGCGCGCCGGGCGCGCCACCGAACGGCGTCCACGCGCCGAGGCCGACGTCGACGCCCGGGCCGAGCAGCCAGGACGCACCGGCGACCGCGGCGTTGGGCAGGTAGGCCACGGCGAGCAGGGTCATCCCGAGTGCGGCGCCGCCGGTGGGGGCCAGCACCTCGTACAGCCCGTGCACCCGCGACGCGCCGACGATGAGTCCCACCAGCACGGCGAGCGCGCCGACGACCAGGAGCGCGACACCACCGACGGCGGCGGCCGCCAGCCCGGCCGCGGGCCACCCCTGCAGCCGCTCCCGCCAGTCCGCGGGCAGCCCGCAGGCGCGCAGCACGCCGATCCCGGCGCCGAGGCCGGCGATCAGCCCGGCGCCGAGCATCGCCGCCCAGGGGGCGGCGCCGTCGGCCGCCGAGGTGCGCAGCAGCGCGCTGCCGAGCACCGCGACGGCCGCGTGGGCCCCGGCCGACGCCGCGACGACCGCGCCGGCGTCCTGCCTGATCCGGCACCCCAGTCGTCGGGCGGCCCATCGCGCCCCCCACGCGACGACGACGACCACGGCCAGGGGCGGGAGCAGCGGCAGCACGCTGAGCGGCTGCCCCTCGAGCGCCAGCGGGATGAGGTGGGCCGCCAGCCAGAGCGGGATCGCGGCGGCGAAGGCCCCGTCGACGGAACCGCTCGCGCCCCCGCCCGCGAGCACCACCAGGAGTGCCGCGGGCACGAGCATGGCGTAGCTGACCAGGACCGTTCCCATTGCCGCGGCGAGGACGATCCGGAGCCGGTCGAGCCCCTCCGGAACATCCGGGCCGGCCGCGTCCGCGGCCTCGGGCCCGACCTCCGGCTCCTCCTCCGCACGGTCCGGGGCACGCAGCGAACGGGTCACCGCGCCAGCGTCGCAGCGCGGGCGCCGGGAGTCAGGCCGCCACGCCGGGCCCCGCGGCTCCGGCGAACGCCACCACGGACAACTCCCGACTCGCGGTGCCGGAACTCCCGACTCGCGGGAGCGGTTGGCCTCGGCAGCGGCGGATCAGCCTTCGCTGCGGCGCTCGCCCTCGGTCGGGATGCGGGTGGTGCGGTCGGCCTCCTGCCGCCCGTGCCGGCCGCCGCCCTGCTCGTCGTTCCCGCGCGGGGTCTCGATGCGCGTCTGCTCCAGCTCGGTGGGCTGCCCGGCGGGCGGTGTGGTCGACGCCGCGCCCGGCTCCGTCACCCCGGCCCACCCGCTGTGCTGCGGCTGCCCCTGCCCCGCCTGCGACCCGGGCTGTGCAGCCTGCTGACCGGCAGCCTGCTGACCGGCAGTCTGCTGGCCGGCCGCCTGATGACCCCCACCCTGCTGAACGGAGCCCTGCTGACCTGGCACCTGCTGGGCCGGGCCCTGCGGCGCGAGACCCTGCTGACCCGGCACCTGCGGACCGGACTGGCCCTGCGGGCCGGGGCCCCACGGGCCGCCCTCGTAGCCCTGCGGGGGGCCGTACGGCCCCTGCGGCGCCGGGCCCTGCGGCGACCAGCCGTAGCCGTACTGACCGCCCGGCGCCGGCTGCTGGACGTAACCCCCGCCCTGCCCGGGCGGCGGGTACCCGCCGTACTGCTGGCCGTAGGGCCCGTACTGCTGGCCGTACCCCGGCTGCGGCTGCGGCTGCGCCCTGCGCGCGGGCATGCTCAGCAGCCCGGCCTCCATCAGGACCGCCCCGACCAGGGCCGCGGCGGCGAGGAACGCGACCACGAGCGCGACGATCTCGATACCGCCGACGGCGACCTGCGACGCCGCCACCGCGACCTGCACGAGCGACAGGAACCCGACGACGGCGAGCACCGCCCCCGGGACGAGCACCTTCCCCGCCCGGGGCAACAGCGCGGCGGCGGCGAGCAGGCCGCCCGCCAGCAGCAGCGCCGGCCCGTACAGCAGGCTGCTCAGCGGCGAGAAGAACCCGAGCAGGTAGACGACGATCGCCAGCCCGGCCCCCGCCGTGACGAGGGTGCGGGCGGGACCCTGCAGCGGCGCCGGCCCCTCGCCGGCCGCCTGCTCCGGACTCGCTCCGGTCTGGCTCATGACCACTCCCTTGCCCGCTCTCGTGGAACCGCGGCGACGCTAGCCCACCGCCGTCGAGCGTCCTCGACCCCCGTCACGACAACGCGCGGGCCCCGGGGAGGTTCCCGGGACCCGCGCGCGGCGGAGGTCGAGGTCAGGACGTCACAGCGACGACATGATCTCCTTCATCAGGGCGGCGGTCTCGGACGGCGTCTTGCCGACCTTGACGCCGGCGGCCTCGAGGGCCTCCTTCTTGGCGGCCGCGGTGCCGGCGGAGCCGGACACGATCGCGCCCGCGTGGCCCATCGTCTTGCCCTCGGGGGCGGTGAAGCCCGCGACGTAGCCGACGACCGGCTTGGTCACGTTCTCCTTGATGTAGGCCGCGGCCCGCTCCTCGGCGTCGCCGCCGATCTCGCCGATCATCACGATCGCGGCGGTGTCGGGGTCGGCCTCGAACGCCTCGAGGGCGTCGATGTGCGTGGTGCCGATGATCGGGTCGCCGCCGATGCCGATCGCCGTCGAGAAGCCGAACTCCTTGAGCTCGAACATCATCTGGTAGGTCAGCGTGCCGGACTTCGACACCAGGCCGATCTTGCCGGGGCCGGCGATGTCGGCCGGGATGATGCCGGCGTTGGACTGGCCGGGGCTGATGATGCCGGGGCAGTTCGGGCCGATGATCCGCGTCTTGTTGCCCTTGGCCACGGCGTGCGCCCAGAAGTAGGCCGAGTCGTGCACCGGGATGCCCTCGGTGATGACGACGGCCAGCGGGATCGCGGCGTCGATGGCCTCGATCACGGCGTCCTTGGCGAACTTCGGCGGCACGAAGATGACCGAGACGTCCGCCCCGGTCTCCTTGATGGCCTCCTCGACGGTGCCGAACACCGTCAGCTCCTTGCCGCCGATGCCGACGGTCGTGCCGGCCTTGCGTGCGTTGACGCCGCCGACGATGTTCGTGCCCGCCGCCAGCATCTTGGTGGCGTGCTTGGTCCCCTCGGAGCCGGTGAGGCCCTGGACGATGACCTTGCTGTTCTCGTTCAGGAAGATCGACATGTGCTCAGGCTCCCGCGGCCAGCTCGGCGGCCTTGTCGGCCGCGTCGTCCATGGTGGCCACCTGCGTGACCAGGGGGTGGTTGGCGTCCTCGAGGATCTTCCGGCCCTCGACGACGTTGTTGCCGTCCAGCCGGACGACCAGCGGCTTGCTGGCCTCGTCGCCGAGGATCTTCAGCGCCTCGACGATGCCGTTCGCGACGGCGTCGCAGGCGGTGATGCCGCCGAAGACGTTGACGAAGACGCTCTTGACGTCAGGGTCGTTCAGGATGACGTCCAGGCCGTTCGCCATGACCTGCGCCGACGCGCCACCGCCGATGTCGAGGAAGTTGGCGGGCTTCTGGCCGCCGTGCTTCTCGCCGGCGTAGGCGACGACGTCGAGCGTGCTCATCACGAGACCCGCGCCGTTGCCGATGATGCCGACCGAGCCGCCCTCGAGCTTGACGTAGTTCAGGTTCTTGGCCTTGGCCTTCGCCTCGAGCGCGTTCTCGGTGCGCTCGTCGACCAGCTCCGCGTGCTGCGGGTGCCGGAAGTCGGCGTTGCCGTCGAGGGTCACCTTGCCGTCGAGCGCGACGACCTTGTTCTCCGGGTCGCGGACCAGCGGGTTGACCTCGACCAGGGTCGCGTCCTCGGCGACGAACGTCTCCCAGAGCTTGACGATGACGTCCGACGCCTGGTCGGCCACCTCGGCCGGGATCTTGCCGGCGGCGACGATCTCGTCCGCCTTCGCCTTGTCGACGCCCGCGATCGCGTCGATCGGGATGCGCGCCAGCGCCTCCGGGCGCTCGACGGCGAGCTGCTCGATCTCCATGCCGCCCTCGGCCGAGCACATGGCCAGGAAGGTGCGGTTGGACCGGTCGAGCAGGAAGGAGAAGTAGTACTCCTCGCTGATGTCCGACGCGGTGGTGACCAGCACCTGGTGGACGGTGTGGCCCTTGATGTCCATCCCGAGGATGGCGCCGGCCTTCTCCTTGGCCTCGGCCGGGCTCTCGGCGAGCTTCACGCCGCCGGCCTTGCCGCGCCCGCCCGTCTTGACCTGGGCCTTGACCACGACCGCGGTGCCCAGCTCGGCGGCAGCGGCCTCGGCGGCCTCGGCCGTGTCCACCGTCTTGCCCGGAAGCACCGGGACTCCGTGGGCGGCGAAGAGGTCCTTCGCCTGGTACTCGTACAGGTCCACTCGGCTCTCCCGATTCACGTCGCTGTGCCGGCAAGCGTCGCGAGGACCAGGGCGCGGCGATGCCGTGCCCGCCCTGCGAGGTGCCCGCACGTAGAGACCTACTCCGACGTTGGACCCTAGCGACGCCCCTGCCCCTTCATGACATCCGCCCAGGTGAGCTGCCTCACCGGGGCCCTCGTAAACCTCCCGGACACCCGCCGTGCCTGCCGGATCGGGCCGGAGCCCACGCCCGTGTGTGACCAACGAGTCGCTCGGTGGGGGCGTGCGCCTCACCCGGCCGGAGGGCGGGCGGGCGGGTGGTTCCCGGCTCGCCGACCGGTTACGGTGTGTCACGACAACGCGGCGTTCGAGCACGGACTCACCCGGGGCGACCAGCGGGCGACCGTTCGCGACGGCGTGCGGGCCGCAACCTCCGCCCTCCTTCGACCGGTCGCCGCGGGACACTGCTCCGTTCGGCCGCCTCGCCGGGGGGACAGGTCGTCACACGGCCGTTCGGATGTTTCCGTCGCGTGACCCGGCGGATCTCCCCGATCCCCCTTATCGTCTGTTCATGGCGACGGTCCGGCAGGGACTCCACCGCCTGGCCAGGACGGCCGACGGTGCACGCTCCGTCATGGGGCGGGCGCTCGTCGACGCCGGGGAGGCCGCCGGGTACGCCGCGCGGACCTTCACCTCCCGGGCCGGGCTGCGGGGGCTGGTGCTGGAGGGCGCCTGGCTCGCGGCGCACGTCGCGCTCTACCCCGTCGGGCTCGCGGGCGAGACGATCCGGCCGCGCGACCTCTACCGCACGGACGACCTCGACCCGGTCCAGCGCAGCTTCGTCTGCGGTGACATCGAGGCGGCCGGCACCCCGGTCCTGCTGATCCACGGGATCATGGACAACCGGTCGGTGTTCACCGTGTTCCGGCGGGCACTGCGCCGGCGTGGCTTCGGCGCGGTGCACGCGATCAACTACAGCATCCTCACCGACGACCTGCGCAGCGCCGCACGGGCGGTGGGCGAGCACGTCGCCCGGCTCCGCGAGGCCACCGGCGCCGACCGGGTGCACATCGTGGGGCACTCGCTGGGCGGCGTGATCGCGCGGTACTACGTGCAGCGGCTGGGCGGCTCGGAGTTCGTCGACACGCTGGTCACGCTGGGCAGTCCGCACACCGGCAGCAACACCGCCCATCTCCTGCCCACCCCGCTCGCCCGGCAGCTGCGGCCCGGCTCCGAGGTCATGGCCGAGCTCGCCGCGCCGGCGCCGGACTGCACCACGCGGTTCCTCGTGGTCTGGAGCCGGATGGACCAGATGGTCGTCCCGCAGCGCAACGCGCGGCTGCGCCATCCCGACCTCGACGTCTCGGAGCTGGAGCTCGACGACGTCGGGCACCTCGCCCTGCCCGTCGACCCGCGCACCGTGCACGCCGTCGTCACCGGGCTCGCCCGTCGCGGAGAGCGACCGATCCACCCTTTCCGCCAGCACCGGCGGCGCCACGAACCGGTCCGCCTCGACGCAGGGTGAGCGTTCTCCGCCGATCTTCCGACCCGGGATCGTTCGATCGGTCGCACTCGGGTGCGCACCCGGGGTCGGGTTGGACGCGGTGGGAGCGGCCCGCTAGGTTCGGTCCGTCCGTGTCACGGAGCGATCACGACGGCGCGGCGCCGACCCCCGAACGGCGCCGACGGGTTCCCCGGTCCACCGCCGACGTGCCCCGGCGGCACGGCGCGAAGAGAAGGGCAGGTCTTGCGCCACCGCTCCCCACGCGGCGCCCGACCGGTCCCCGAGCACGTCGCGACCCCCCGCGCGGCGGCGCCCGCGGGACACCGGCTTCCGGCGCCGCCCGCCGCGTCGCTGCGCGTGCGCGCGACCGTCGCCGCCTGTGCGGGCGGTGCGCTGGTCGCCGCCGGGCAGACGATGCTCACGGCCCTCGCCGGCCCCGCCGTGGCCGCTGACCCCTACGAGAGGCTCGCCGCCAACGCGATGCTGCCGGTCGCGGACGAGGTCGCCGCGCCGGCCGGCGCCCCGGTCGACCGAGCCGTCCCGGCCACCCGGGCCATCGGCGCCGACCGGCTGACCGGGTCGTCACCACAGGCGCTGCCGGTGCTCGACGAGAAGTCCGAGCTGGACGTCGCGAGCCTCACCAAGGCCGTCGACATCGGCAACCGGATCGCCGCGACCGCCCGGCAGATCGACGCCGCCCTCTCCGGCGGCGCGCCGCAGGCGGTCCTGGAGCACGGCGAGGCGTACGTCCTGCCGACCACCGGCCGTTTCACCTCGGGGTTCGGCGCCCGCTGGGGGGTCACGCACTACGGCATCGACCTCGCCGCCCCGATCGGCACGCCGATCTTCGCGTTCACGGACGGGGTCGTCGAGGAGTCCGGCCCGGCCAGCGGCTTCGGCATGTGGGTGGTGCTGCGGCACGCCGACGGCACCCGCACCGTCTACGGCCACATCAACCGCTCGCTGGTGAGCGTGGGGCAGACGGTGTCGGCCGGCGAGGAGATCGCCGAGGTCGGCAACCGCGGCCAGTCCACCGGCC
>NZ_JBHSQK010000049.1:0-19994 GCF_042658055.1 Pseudonocardia lutea | reverse complement strand
CCATGATCGTCGATCTCCGAGCAAGCGGGGGAACCTCACATCCAGCCGTGGAACAGGTCGCCGCGGCCCATGCTGGGGTAGCGCCGTTCGGTGTCGAGCGGGCTGTTCGCGAATGCGGTCAGGACGTTGTCGCCGCCCATGTTCGGGGCGTACCGGGCCCAGAAGTTCAGGAGGGCCTGCAGCTGGTGCGGCTTGTGGGCGTCCCAGTTGCGCGCGTCGCCGTTCAGGTCGTAGGGCGCCTTCTGCCACATGAAGGAGGCATGGCGGCCGCTCGGGGTCTGGGAGGGATCGTGCACGGTCGGGCAGCCACCGATCAGCATGATCTGCTCGGGCAGCCGGCCCGTCGCGGCGTCGTCGTACAGCTGGTACACGGGTGCGGGGTCATCCAGACCGAGGAAGACGAGCCAGCTCGACGCGACGTCCGGCTCGGCCTCGGCGGCGGTGTAGGCCGGTGCCTCGCGGGTGCCGACGTTCACGCCGAAGATCGGCCCCACCGACTGGTAGCGGTAGGACGCTGCGGCGTCGGTGGTCTCGGAGCCGACGGCGCCCTCCCCGAGGAGCTGGTGGAACGTCTGGTGCGGGTTGAGGCTGGAGGCCACGAACCCGGCCCGGACGACCCGTCCGTCCAGCAGCTCCACACCAGCCGCACGGCCGCCTTCCACGATGATGCGTCGAGGTTCTGCCTGTTCCATGATGTGCCCGCCGTGCGCCCAGATGTCCTGCTTGAGCGCTCGGGCCAGCCCGTAGGAACCGCCCTGCACGATCTGGCCGGGCCGGGAGGTCGCCACGTACGACGGCACGACATGCCCCTGGCCGGGAACGTTGACGTCGATCTCGCGGACCATGCAGAAGTACAGCAGCATCGCCTTCACCGCGGGCGACTGGAACGTGTCGTCGACGAACTGTTTCGGAGTGAGCTCCAACAGCTCGAGGTAGCGGCGGCCGAGCGCGCTGCGGGCGAGCAGGGTGGCGCGCTCGTCGTCGGCGATCGGGCGGGATTGCTGCTCCGGGCCCAAGATCGTCCCGGTCAGCTCCGCGTGCTCGGACGCGATGGTGCGCCATGCGTCGGCGTCGGCGGGCGAGAGCGCCTCGATGCTCTTCGCGGTCCGGTCCGGGTCGAGGTGCCATCGGATCGACCGGCCGTCGGCCAGGATCGAGGTGATGTTCGGGTCTGGTTCGATCATGTCGGCGCCCCACCCGGCCAGCTCGAGGTCCTGGTACCAGGGGGTGCTGGTGATCCCGCGGAACGACACGGCGTGTGTGGCGTGGAGCAGACCCGGGATGTGGTTGTCCTCGGCAGTCGTCAGGCCCCCTCCGGCGTGCTGGGCCCGGTCGATGGACAGCACCGTGAGTCCCGCCCGGGCCAGGTACGCCTGAGCGATGAGCCCGTTGTGGCCGGCGCCGAGAATGATTCCGTCGTACTCGTCGAGATATCCCATCGCGCTTCCCCTCGACACTTCTCGAATTGCAGTCGATGCACGAACCCGCAGGGCGACCGCCAGGGCTTCTGCTTCGAGATCAGCTCGACATCCGGACGTGAACGACGTTCTCACGGCCGGCCGAAGGTTTCGTCGTTGCCGCCGGTCCGCTTCTCGGTCAGATGCTCGACGGAAGGCAACCCCTCAGCAACCGCTTCCGACCGAAGAACCGACCGAAGCTTTTGGGCCTGCTCAGGTGTTGTTCCCTCGGGGGCGCTCGGCGCTTCGGCCGGTGATCCGCGCGAGCAGCCGCTCGGCCCGGGCGAGAGCGAGGTTGATCAGATAGCCGAGCCCGCCGATTGCGAACAGCAGCCCCCAGGCGCCCGCGGTGTCGAAGCGCTGTTGCCGCTCGACGAGGAGCCGTCCGATGCCGCCGCCGGTGCCCAGGATGTCGACCAGCAACGTCACGATCAGGGCCATGGAGGCCGCGACCCGTACCCCGACGAGCACCGCGGGCGCGATGGAGGGCAGAAGGACGGTGCGCCAGCGTCGCGTCCGGCTCAGACCGAGCGTGCGTGCTGCGTCGAGCCGCACGGGTGGGATGGCTCTCGCTGCGGCGGCGCTGGTGTGCAGGACCGGCCAGACCACGGCGAGGGCGACAACGGCGACGGCGGTCGCCCGCGTCATGCCGAGCGCGAGGATGGCGAGGGGCACGAGGACGGCGCCCGGGATCGCGGCGAGGAGGTCCAGGGTGGGCGACACGACGCGGTCGACGCGGTGAAAGAGCCCGATTGCCAGGCCGAGCGCGAAGCCGATCACGGTGGCCGCCGCCAACGCGGCCACGAAGGTGGTGAGAGTGCTCGCGACGGCGTCGACCAGAAGGCCGTCGAGGTACAGCTGCGCGAGCGACCCCGTCCAGCGGCTCGGCGGCGGGAACGTCCGTGAGCCGGACGGCCCGAGGAGCTGCCAGCACGCGAGCCCGGCGACCAGCGGTAGCAGGCCCAGCACTGCGTCGCGGTTCCGCATCGAGACCCGGGGCACGCCGTCCCCACCCTGGAGCGCGGGGTGGATCAGGCGGCGGAGCAGGCCCTGCAGGAGGATGCCGAGCAGACCGCAGACCGCCACGTAGGCCCACATCCGGGGCGGATTGAGACCCTGCAGGGACTCGACCAGCCCGCCGCCGAGCCCGGCGGGCGAGATCACCATCTCGGCGATGACTGCCACGTGCAGGGCGACGATCGCGGCCACACGCGCGCCGGCCAGCCACGACGAGGCTGCAGCCGGGAGGATGATCCGCCCGATGGTCCTGGCAGGTGAGAAGCGCAGCGTGCGGGCGACGTCGCGCAAGCGGTCGGGCACCCCGGCGACGCCGGCGGCGGTGGTGACGAGCACGGGCCAGGTAGCCGCGTAGGCCGCGAGGAGCAGCTCGGTGGTGGGGCGTGCTCCGAGCAGGAGGAGCGCGACCGGCATCAGTGCGATGGCGGGTACTGTCCGCAGGAACTCCAGCGACGCCGCGAAGTGCATCCGCAGACCCGGGACGAGCCCCAGCGCGACGCCGATACTGCCCCCGATCGCTCCCGCGGCGATCGTGGCGATCAGCACGATTGCCAGGGTGTGCGCGAGGTCCGCCGCCAGCTCCCCGTCCACCGCTTCCGTCGCCGCCACACGGCCGATTTCGCTCGGCGCCGGGAGGAACTGCAGGTCGAGCACCCCGACCGAGGTGAGCAGCTGCCAGGCGACGAGCGCGGCGAGCGGCAGGACCACGCCCGTCACCCCCGGCCGGAGGACGCTCACGAAGTCCCCGGTCCGAGCAGTTGGCCGAGCCGGTACCGCAACCGCAGATAGTGCTCGGACTCCCGGGTGCGTAGCTGGTGGCGCGGGCGGGGCAGCTCGGTGGGCAGATCGAGGGCGACCGCGCCCGGCTCGCCGGCGAGCACGAGGACACGGTCGGCGAGGTAGAGCGCCTCGTCGAGGTCGTGGGTCACGAAGACGACCGTGGCATCGGTCCGGTCCTGGATGTCCAGCAGCACGTCTTGGAGGGCGGCCTTGGTCAACGCGTCGAGCGCCCCGAACGGCTCGTCCATCAGCAGCACCTTCGGCTGCAGGGCGAGGGCCCGGGCGATCTGCACCCGCTGCGCCATGCCGCCGGACAGCTGGGCGGGATAGTCGCCGCTCCGGTCGCTCAGCCCGACCATCTGCAGGGCCTCGGCCACCCGTCGTCGCCGCTCCGCGGCTCCGAGGTGTTGCTCTACGCCGAGGGCGACGTTGCGGGACACCGTCCGCCAGGGCAGCAGAGCGGTGGCGTAGTCCTGGAACACCATCACGGCCTCGGTGGGCGGTCCGGTCACCGGCTGCGCGAAGAGGTGGAGGGCCCCGACCGTGACCGGCAGGAGGCCGCCGAGGAGCCGCAGCAGGGTGGTCTTGCCGACCCCGGAGCGGCCCACCACTGCGACGATCTCGCCGGCCGCGATCTCCGCGTCGACGTCTCGCAGCACCCAGCGGGGCCCGTCGCGCCCGGGCAGGCTCGCGCCGACGCCCTGCAGCTGGTAGGCCGTGGCGCCGACCGGCGAACACGCCGACTCGCCGGCCACTGTCACGGATGGTCCTGCCACACCAGGCCGGTCACGTCCGGTTCCCGGTCGATGCTGCCCACCGACTTCGAGATCGTCACGTAGGGCTGCAGGTCGCTCGGGGTGATCTCCAGCTCCCAGGTGGGCAACGGCGAGGCGGCGGCGACCTCCGGCGGCATCTTCAGCCACGTCCGATACAGGTCCCGGATCGCGTTCTCGTCGCCGCTGAGCTGTGCGACCGCTTCCTCCAGCGAGGCGCGCCAGGCCCGCACCGCCTCCGGATGCTCGCGGGTGAAGCGGGCCGAGCAGGCGAACAGCGCGGTCATCCCGTCGTCCACCCTGCCGCCGCTGGCCTCGTGTACGGCGGCCACGACCACGTCGTCGTGCAGGCGGAACCCCCGCGCCGCCATCGCCGTGCTGAACGGCGCTCCTGTCACGGCCGCGTCGAGCCGCCCCGCCTCGAGCTGGTCCAGCATGGTGGCGAACGGGGTCTGCACGAAGCTCACCTGGTCCCGCGCGACACCGGCCCGCTCCAGCAGGTAGACCAGCGCGTCGGTGAGCTGACCGTTCAGCGCGGGCACACCGATCCGCGCCCCGCGCAGCTGCCCCACCGAGGTGATCGCCGGATCCTTGGTGATCCACATGCTGCTGGGGTTTGCCGACGTCGACTTGGACAGCCGGGACACCACCTGGACGTCGATGCCGTGGTCGGCGGCGACCAGCACGATCGTCGGCACGCTGAGCACGATGTCGTACAGCCCTTGGTCCATCGCGGCGGTGAACCCCGGCAGGTCGTTCCCCTCCGTGATGGTCACCCGGAGTCCGTTGCGCTCGAAGATTCCCCGGGTCGCGGCGACGTGCGCAGGTAGCGCGCCACCCGTCGGCGACAGTGCCACCCGCAGCTCCGTCGCCTGGTGAGTGGTGGCCGGTGTGGACGGTGCACCGCACGCCGCGAGCAGCAGGAGAGCCACCAAGAGACCGACCGTGCTCAGGCGGTGACGTCGGCATTGCTCGCAACGAGCAACCTGTAGCCACCGCAGAGGCATGTCGGGATAATCGAGGGTCGCCATGCAGAACCGCAAGAGGCCGTCGTGAGGGAGCCGTCGACCGCGCCCGTCCGGGACAGCCCACTGCTGGAACGCGAGGCCGATCTCGCGGCCCTCGACCGGGCGTTGTCCGAGGCGGACGCCGGCGACGGCCACGTGCTGCTCGTCCAGGGCCCACCGGGCATCGGCAAGTCCAGCCTGCTCGGCGAGCTCCGCCGTCGGGCACGTGCCCGCGGGCTGACGGTGCTCACGGCGCGCGGCGGCGAGGTCGAGCAGGGAGTGGGGTTCGGGATCGTCCGCCAGCTGCTCGGCGCCGTGGCGTCCGGCCGGGCAGCAAGCCACCAGGAGCTGTTCGCCGGCGCGGCTCATCTGGCCGAACCCGTGTTCTCCCCGACGACGTCCGTCCAGGACGACGGCGACACGGCCTACGCGACCCTGCACGGGCTCTACTGGCTGGTCGCCAACCTGGCCGAGCGTTCCCCGCTGCTGTTGTCGGTGGACGACGTGCACTGGTCCGACGAGCCGTCCGTGCGCTTCCTCCTGCACCTGGCCTACCGGCTGGCCGGGATGCCGGTGCTGGTCGTGCTGGCCACCCGAGCCGGTACCGAGCACCGGCGCCCCGAACTTCGCCCCCTCCTGCTGGAGGCGCGCACCCCGGTGATCAGGCCGCTTCCCCTGCCGGTCGCCGCCGTCGAGCGCCTCGTCGCCGACGCCCTCGGCGCCGAGGCCGCCGCTGCCCTCTGCGGCCCCTGCCACGAAGCGACCGGAGGCAATCCCTTCCTGCTCTCGGAGCTGCTCGGCGAGCTGCGTCGCGAAGGCCGGCCCGCGCACGAGATCAAGCCGGACAGCGTGCGCAAGCTCGGTCCCGAACGGATCGCGGCGGCGCTGCTGCTGCGCGTCGGACAACTCGACGCGTCCGCGCCCGCGCTCGCCCGCGCTGTGGCCGTCCTGGGCGAACAAGCGCGGTCGGTCACCTGCGCCCAGCTCGCCGGCCTCGACCACCGGCTCGCTCGGGAACTGGCCGACGAGCTGTCCTCGCTGGCCGTCCTCGAGCGCGGCGAGCCGCTCCGGTTCGTCCATCCCATCGTCCGCACCGCCATCTACGAGGACATCTCGGCGACGCAGCGCGCCGAGCTCCACGCCCGCGCCGCCCGGATTCTGACCGGTGCGCACGCCGACCCCGAGCAGGTGGCCGCGCACCTCATGGCCACCGACCCGTCGGGCGATCCGGAGGTGGTGTCGGAGTTGCGGAACGCAGCCCGGCACGCGCTGGTCGGAGGTGCACCCGACACCGCGACGATGCTGCTGCAGCGCGCGCTGGACGAGCCCCCCGACGAGCGGGACCGGCCGTCGATCCGGTTCGAGCTGGGAAACGCCGAGCACGAGCTCGGACGGTCGACCGCCCGCGACCATCTCCTGGAGGCCGCCCGGGCCACCGACGATCCGCTGCTCCGGGCCCGCGCGCTGATCAAGCTCGCGGTGGACACTCAGCCCGACCCCACCCGGCAACGGGCCCAGCTCGAGCTCTACGAGCACGCTGCGCGGGACGTGCTCGAGCTCGATCGGGAGCTGGCCCTACAGCTGCATGCGGTACGACTGGGTGCGCTGCTGTTCAACCTCGACCTCCCGGCCCGGTTCGAGGACGACGCCGCTGCCTATCGCGACCTGCCCGGGGAGACCCCGGCGGAGTGCCTGCTGCTGACCTTCGCCGCCCGCGCACTCCTGGCCGCAGGCGAGAGCGTGGAGCTCGTCGGCTCGCTCACCGAACGGGCCGTGGCTCACCCCGCGATCCATGGCCACGGCGTCTACTTCTGGCTCCTCAACGCCACCATGTGCCTGATCGAGGCCGAGCGCTACGACACGGCCGAGCAGGTCCTCGACCGGACGCTGCGCCGGGCCGAGCAGGCCGGTTCTCCCCGCGCCACCGCCAGGACCGTGTGGTTGCGGGGGCTCGTCCGGCACGCGCGCGGTGACCTTCGCGGTGCCGAGGTGGACGGGCGGACGGTGTTGGAATGGGACTCGCCGAACACCAGCGTCCGGGCGGCGATCGCGTGCGTGCCGGTCGTCGAATCCCTGACCGACATGGGGCGGTTCGACGAGGGCGAGGGGTTGCTCGCCGAGCACGGACTCGACGGGGACCTGCCGCCGATCATCCCGATGTCGCTGATCCTGCTGGCCCGCGCGCGGCTCCGCGCGGCGTCCGGTGACCGCGAGGCCGCCCGCACCGATCTCGAGGAACTCCTGCGACGCAACGTCGCCTTCCGCGGCCTCTCGCCGCTGATCGGCTTCGCGGCGCCCCTCGCCCTCGTGCCGATCCGCCACGCCCTCGGCGACGTCGCAGGCGCCCGCGCACTGGCCGACCAGACTCTGGGCGCCGTGTCCGAGGCGCGTTCCCGCCGCGCGACCGGAGCTGCTCTCCGCGTGGCCGGCCTCGTGACCGGCGGTCGGAACGGGCTCGAGTTGCTGCAGCGGGCGGTGGACACCCTCCGCTCCTCCCCGACGCTGCTCTGGCGCGCGGAGGCCCTCGTCGACCTCGGTACTGCCCTGCGCCGGCAGCGGTCCCGAACGGCTGCCTGCGACGTCCTCCGCGAGGGACTCGACATCGCCCACCGGTGCGGAGCCGTGCCGTTGGCGGACCGCGCGGTCGCCGAGCTGCGCGCCGCCGGCGCCCGCCCCCGCCGCCGCGTCGCCACCGGAGCCGACGCCCTCACCGCGAGCGAGCGGCGAGTCGCCGAGCAGGCCGCCGCGGGCATGACCAACAAGCAGATCGCCCAGGCGCTGTTCGTCACCCTGCGGACCGTCGAGATGCACCTGTCCAACGTGTACGTCAAACTCGGGATCACCTCTCGGGAGGACCTACCCGCGGCCTTCGGCTGCCACCGCGATAACACTTCGGGCGATCCTTCGGTGGCCACGCCGTAGTACGCCTGCACCCCTGTCGTGATCCTCGGATACGTGGAGCGGCACGAACCCCGGCGCGTAGCTCAGGAACCGTCAACCAGGCGGTCACCGTCCGCGCCCGTGCGGACCCTCCGGCTCGAGGTCGATCCGACAACCGGCCCCATCACCGGAGTGCTGCACGACGACCGGCAGCAATGGGCGTTCCACGGCTGGCTCGAGCTGGCGTCCGCACTGCAGACGGCCCTTGCCGAACCCTCGACCCCGGGGACCAGCCCTCGACCTGCACCCCGCCCCGCCCCGAGCACGCTCGAACGGCAACGAAGGAGAGAGAACGTGATGGACACCGACGAGAAGCGCACTGCCGCGCACGAGGCCGCGGTCCGAGAGATCTACGTGGCGTTCGGCAGCGGGGACGAGGCCGGCTTCCTGTCCCACATCGCCGACGACGTGCACTGGGAGACCGACTGGGAGGACAACTGGGCCCAGCACGCCGACGGCCCGCCGCACTTCATCCCGATCGAGGCCAAGTCCGGGGTCCCGACCTTCTTCGAGATCATGAGCGGCTACACCTTCCACGACCTGCAGCTGGTCGACGTCATCCCCGGCCCCGAGAAGGTCGTCGCCCAGGTCAAGCTGGACTACACGCTGCCCAGCGGCGGTCGCTACCGCGACGAGCAGCTGCACCTGTGGACCTTCGGCCCCGAGGGCACGGTCATCGCCCTGCGGCACTTCATGGACACCGCGAAACTGCTCGCCGCCAACCGTGGTGAGGATACGACGGCGACCTCGCGCTGAGTGCCCCGGGGACGAAGCACACGCACCGTCGCGGCGAGTCGTTCCTACCGTTGACGATCGCTGCATCGAACGATCTCGACCGCAGACCTGTATGGCTGCCACCTGCCCGCTCGAACTGAGCGCAGGGTCGACCCGCCGTCGGAGGGGTACGGCGGGTCGCCGGCGATGATCTGCTGCGGCAGATGTCGACCACACCACGTCAGCGGACTTGACCGCGCGCTCGACAGCGACGGCGGAGATCCGGATCTATGAGGACACGCTCCTCGCTGGCAGGATGCCCGGCGATACGCCAGAAGGTGGCTCGCCGACCGAGGGGACTCCGTGCCATGCCCTACACCGTGGACTTCCACTCCGTGTCGACCGTCGGCCTGGAGTCGTCGCCGGTCGCGGCCGCGCTCGCAGGCCTGCGGGCGAACGAGGCCCGCTACTTCAAGAACAAGTACGACCACGAGTTCACGGTGGAGCCCGCGGCCGACGCCGAGGACACCATCGAGTGGGTGCACCGGATCCTGCGGGAGGAACGCGACATCGAGATCTCCTCCCGGCCCCTCGAGGCCACCGCCTTCCAGGTCGAGAACATCCGGATGGCCTACGTCTTCTACGAGAGCGGCCTGTCGGTCAACGTCCTGTACACCCTCGACGACACCGGCAAGCGGGCGGTCGGGTTCAAGCTGTCCGACGGGATGGAGGTCCCCGAGGAGCTCGCCTCGCGCTTCAAGTTCGCCCGCCAGAGGTCGAAGCTGGCCGGGACCATCCGCGGTTCGTACTTCACCATCAAGAAGGAGTACTGAGCCCCCGAACCGGTTCCGGTCCCCGGCGCGCCGCCCCGAACGCCGCCTCGAACGGCTCCGCAGCGGCGCGTGTTCGCCGGCGGCCCGGCCGATGAGTTCGCGGCACCCGGACGGTCTGCCCCGGAGGTACCAGTTCGAGGAGGAACCATGACCGCTTCCGCCGTGCCGCCCGTCGTCGACGCCGCCACCTGGGAGAAGGAGCTCGCCGCGCTGCGGGAGCGGGAGAAGGCCGCCACCCGGGAGCTCGACGCCGTCGCCGCCCAGCGCCGGCGGCTGCCCATGGTCGAGATGCCCGACTACGTGCTGGAGGGCGAGGACGGCCCGATCCGGCTCGTCGACGTGTTCGGCGACGCCCCGCAGCTGATCGTCTACCACCACATGTGGCACGAGGGCGCCGAGTGGCAGTGCGGCGGCTGCACCGGCTTCACCTCGCAGTTCACCCGGCTCGAGGGCCTGGCGAAGTTCGACGCCCGCTTCGTGATCGTCACCCAGGGCCCGATCGACGAGGCGCTCGTCTACCGACGCCGGGTCGGCAACACCATGACCTGGTACTCGACGGCGAACAGCTCGTTCGGCTCCGACGTCGGCGCCCCGCCCGGCGGCGGGTTCGCGGTCAACGTCTTCCTGCGCGACGGCGACACCGTCTACCGGACCTGGCACACGAACGGCCGCGGCACCGAGCAGCTCAGCTACCTGTTCGGCCTGGTCGACCTGCTGCCGTACGGCCGGCAGGAGGTGTGGCAGGACTCGCCGGAGGGGTGGCCGCAGGGGCCGACCTACAGTCGCTGGATGGACTCGGAGGAGATCGCCGCGGCCTACGGCGACGCCCGCTGAGGCCCTGCCGTCACCTCCGGGTGCACTGCCGTCACCTCCGACCGCCGTTTCCGTGCGGAAGCGCCTGGAGTCTTTGCGACGGGACGTATCCCCGCGTCCTCGGCGAACCTCTGTGACACAGATCACACTACAGCGTTCCGAGGAGGGCAAGATCATGGACAGTCGTCGGTTCCTCCGGGGAGTCGGACTCGCGATCGCGGCCTGCACGGCCACGGCCGCCCTCGTGGCCTGCGGAGGAGGGAGCGCCGAGGCGGGCGCCGCCGGCAGTGGCGGCACCTTCTTCGGCCCGTCCCAGAACCTCGGCAACGGCACCGCCCGGACCTACACGATGCTCGACGGGAGCGGGAACCCCACCGAGATCGGGGTGCGGCTCAGCCCGGGCGCCCTGGACGGGTTGCCGACGGCCACCACGCCCGCCGGCGCGCTCATGCTCGACCTGCCCGACCAGGCGTCGGCGACGGCGTTCGACCACGTGATGCTCAACTGGAACCCGCAGGGCCACGACCCGGTCACGCTCTTCGGCAAGCCGCACTTCGACTTCCACTTCGACATGGTCGACATGGCCTCGATCCAGGCCGTCGACCCGGCGGACCCGAACTACGCCGCCAAGGCGGACCGTCTGCCCGACGCGCGGTACGTGCCGCAGGGCTACGTGGTGCCGCCGGGCGGGACCGCCGCGCAGCAGGCGGTGCCGGGCATGGGCGTGCACCTGGTCGACTCCGCGGACAGCAGCCTCGTCCCCGGTTCCTACGACTTCACGCAGATCATCATCAACGGGACCTGGGACGGCCGGTACACCTTCGCCGAGCCGATGGTCACGCGCGACTGGCTGCTGACGAAGCCGACGCTGGAGCAGCCGCTGAAGCTGCCGCAGGCGTACCAGAAGACCGGCTACTACCCGACCGGCTACGCGGTCCGGGTCGACGATCGGAGCGGTGACTACGTCGTCGCGCTGACCGGCATGACGGCGCGCCAGGCGTCGTGACGACGGATCGACGGCGGCGGCTCCCCCGGCGGAGCGCCGGTCCTCACTGCTCCGCGTGGCTCCCGTGCCGCACCGCGTGCCGGAGCTCGCGGAAGCGGTGGGTCTCGTAGCCGACGAGGCCGCAGAGGACCAGGGCGAGGACGAGCAGCGAGACCACGGCCGGGAGCAGCGCGACCAGGGGCGTGATCGCGAGCAGCACCACGCCGACCACGATCCGTTCGACGTTCACCGTGCCGATCAGGTAGCGCTTGAACCAGACGTGCGCGAAGAGGTAGAGGGCGGCGCCCCCGTAGAGGGCGGCGAGGGGGATGCCGTAGAGCGGGTCGGCGAGGGTGTGCCCCTCGCCGCCGCCGACGTAGGTCAGCGTCTTCTTGAGGCCCAGCGACATCAGGATGACCCCGATGATCATGGGCAGGTGCAGGAAGGTGTAGCCGCCGCGGGCCAGCCTGATCTGCCGCTCGCCGGTGGCCTCGGCGAGGGCGCGTTCGGTGAGGATCGAGGTGACGTCGAAGTAGGCCCACCACATCGCGCCCGCCACGGCGAGGCCGAGCACGCTGCCGGCGATGATCGGCCACGAGACCGGCAGTGCGGCCACGCCGATGCCGATGGACACGATCGACTCGCCGAGCGCCACGATGATGATCAGCCCGTGCCGCTCGGCGAAGTGGCTCGCCGAGTTCAGCCGCCAGGAGGCGCCGGCCAGCGCGGTGCCCACGTAGTCGCCGAGCAGCGCGCCGGCCCACAGCGCGGTCTGCAGCCAGCCCTCGGCCTGCGAGGCGAGCAGCAGCAGCACGGTGCCCAGCAGGACCGAGGGGATCCAGCGCACGATCTGGCCCCGCAGCTGCGGGTCGTCGCGGCTGCAGATCCAGAACATGCCCAGGTGCACGATCCGCACGACGAAGTAGGCGACCGCGAACACGACGGGCCCGGACAGGCCACCGGGCAGGTCGTCGAACGCCTCCGGGATGGAGATCGAGGCGACGAACACCCCGGCCATCGCGACCAGCATGCCGACCCGCAGCACGCCCTCGTCGGCCTTGGCGACGTTGCCCAGCCACGAGTACCCGACCCACGACCACCACATGACGACGAGGATCAGCACGCCGCGGAGCACGACCTCGGCCGTCGGGTCGTCGGCCATCCAGTCCGTGACGCGGGTGAGCGCGAACACGAACACGAGGTCGAAGAAGAGCTCCAGGGTGGTGACGGCCGCGCCCTCGCCGACCGCCTCGACCCTCGTCCGTCGCGGGGTGACCATGGCGGGACATCGTGCCAGGCGGCGCCCGCGCCGAACAGCGACCGAATCCTCTCGACTGTCGAGACGATCGGCCGTCGAGAGAGTAGGGTCGAGGTCGTGAGCGCGCCCGTGTTCCGGTTGGACCCGCGGTGACGCCCGTCCGCGTGGTCGGGGGCGGGCCCGGCGGGATGCTGCTGGCCTATCTGCTCGCCCGGGCCGGCGTGCCGGTGACGCTGCTCGAGGCGCACCGCGACTTCGACCGCCGGTTCCGGGGCGACTCCCTGCACCCCTGGACCCTCGAGCTGCTCGACGGGCTGGGCCTGGCCGACGAGCTGCTGGCCCTGCCCCACTTCCCCGCCCGCTACTTCCGCTTCCACACCCCCGCGGGCACGCTCACCCCGGCCGACTACGGCGCGCTCGACAGCCGGTTCCCCTACGTCGCGCTGATGCCGCAGGCACAGTTCCTCGACTTCCTCGCCGCGAAGGCGGCCGAGCTGCCCGCCTTCGAGCTGTGGACCTCGGCGCGGGTGTCGGGGCTGGTCGAGGAGCACGGGGTCGTGCGAGGCGTGCGCGTCGGCGACGAGGAGCTCCCCGCGAGCCTGGTCGTCGGCGCAGACGGGCGCTTCTCGAAGGTGCGGAACCTGGCCGGGCTGCCGGCGCGCTCGCTCGGCGCGCAGACGGACATCCTGTGGTTCACCCTGCCGCGGCGTCCGGACGACCCGCCCGAGGCCGACGTCGACCTCTACTTCGGCGCGGACCACTACGTCGGGCTGCTGGGCGGACCGCGGGAGTGGCAGGTCGGCTGGTCGCTGCCCAAGGGCGGGTATCCGGCGGTGCGGGAGGCCGGCGTCGGACCCATCCGTGCCTTCCTCCGCACCCACGTGCCGTGGCTGGCCGACCGCGCGGACCTGCTCACCGACATACGGCAGACGACGCTGCTGTCGGTCGACATCGCGCGGGTGGACCGCTGGTGGCGGCCGGGCCTGCTGTTGATCGGCGACGCCGCGCACGTCATCTCCCCCGTCGGTGGCAACGGCATCCTCATGGCCCTGCAGGACGCCGTGACCGCGGCGAACCGGCTGGTCCCGGCCCTGCGCGCGGGCGGGGTGCACGAGAGTGACCTGATCGCGGTGCAGGCCGACCGGGAGGCCGCGATCCGGACGGTGCAGGCCCAGCAGGTCCGCACCGAGCGCCGGGTGGTGAAGGCCCGGGAGCGGGACCGCGCGATCGCCCCGCCCGCGGCGCTGCGCTGGGTCTTCGCGCTCCCCGGGGTGCGCGCCCGGGCCGCGCGGGGCAACGCGTACGGGCCGAACCCGCCGGCCCTGGAACCGGGCGTCCTGACGGCGTGATCCGGCCGCCCGCGGGCACCGCGACCGCCGCGGGTGGCTACCGTCGCCGTCCGTGGAGGAGAGCGTCGCGACCGGGGCCGAGGTCCTGGCCACCGTGGTCCGGTCCGGGGTGGTCGAGTCGGTGCACCTCGGCCATCTGGCGAGCGTCGTCGCGGGCCGGCCCGGCCCGCAGGTCGGTCGGCCCGGGACCACCTTCTTCCCGCGCTCGGCGCTCAAGCCGGTGCAGGCGGCGGCGATGCTGCGGGCCGGGCTGCACGTCGACGGCGAGCTGCTCGCCCTCGCCGCCGCCAGCCACGCCGGACTGCCGTGGCACCGCGACGGCGTCGCCCGGATCCTCGCCGCCGCCGGGCTCGGGACCGCCGCCCTGCGCAACACCCCGGACCTCCCGCTCGACGCCGACGCCGCCGCGTCCTGGCGGGCCGCGGGCTCGCCGCCCACGCCGATCGCCCAGAACTGCTCGGGCAAGCACGCCGCCATGCTCGCGACGTGCGTGGCCGCGGGCTGGGACCCCGCGTCGTACCGGGATCCCGCGCACCCGCTGCAGCGGGCGATCCGCCGGCACGTCGAGGCCCTGACCGGCGACGAGGTACGGCACGTGGCCGTTGACGGTTGCGGCGCGCCGTTGTTCTCCTGCACGGTCGCGGGCCTGGCCCGCGCCTTCTCCGCGATCGCGACGGCCGGGCCGGACACGCCCGAGGGCCGGGTGGCCGCGGCGATCCGGAGGCACCCGGAGTGGCTCGGCGGGCCGGGCCGCCCGGTGACGCGGATCCTGCGGGCCGTACCCGGGCTCGTCGCGAAGGACGGGGCGGAGGGCGTGTTCGCCGCCGCACTGCCGGACGGGCGGGCGCTCGCCCTCACCGTGCTCGACGGGGCGGCCCGGCCGGTCCCGGTCGTGGTCGCGGCCGCGCTACGCAGGCTCGGGGTGCGCTCCGCGGAGCTCGACGCCGCGGGCCACGTGCCGGTGCTCGGTCACGGCGCCGAGGTCGGGGCCGTGCACCCGGCGGAACCGGCGGAACCGGCGGAACCGGCCGTGCCCGCGGCGCCCTCGGCGGCCGGCACCGGCGCGGCCTGATCGGCCACCTCCACCTCGTCGAGCATGCGCTGCGTGCGCCGCCGCACCACGAGCGCGACGACGAGCCCCACCACGACCGCGAGGCCCAGCCCGACCCAGGAGAACCGCGACAGCCACTTCTCCGCGACGATCCCCAGGAAGTAGACGGCCGCGGTGGTTCCGCCGGCCCAGGCGATCGCCCCGCCGACGTTCGCGACCAGGAAGCGCGGGTAGTGCATCCGCAGCGCCCCGGCCAGCGGACCCGCGAAGATCCGCAGCAGCGCCACGAACCGGCCGAAGAACACCGCCCACATCCCCCACCGGCCGAAGACCCGCTCGGCGAGGGCGACGTGCCGCGGCCCGAAGTGCTTCGGGAAGCGCCGACCGAGCCGGTCGAACAGCGGCAGGCCGAAGCGGCGGCCGATCAGGTAGCCGATCGAGTCCCCGAGCACGGCACCGACGATCGCGGCGGCCCCGACCCCTACCGGGTCTACGGCCACCTCGTGGTGCGACGCCAGCAGCGCCGCGCTGACCAGGACGATCTCGCCCGGCAGCGGGATGCCGAGGCTCTCCACGCCCACGACGAGCCCGACGATCAGGTACACCGCCAGCGCCGGGATCGCCAGCAGGATGTGGTCCACGGTCATGCTCACCAGGGTGCCCGACGACCCGGGCCGCACGGACCCGGGCCACCACCCGGCCGGTGGTGGGGCCCGCCCCACCGGCTGTCGCATTCGTCCCGCTCCGCCGGGTTCGGGCGCACCGCGGGCCGGCCCGGATAGGTTCGTGCCGTGCGCTCCCTCACCGCCCTCCCCCTCCGGACCGGCGCCGCGCTGCTGCTCGCCGGCGCGCTGGCCGTCACCACGGCGTGTGCCGGCCCCGACCCGGCCCCGGCCGTCCCGTCCGGCGCCCCGTCCGCCGTGCCGGAGAGCGCGCCGACCGCCGGCGAGCCGCGGGTGCTGACCTCCGGCCTGGAGGTGCCGTGGGGCATCGCCTTCCTCCCGGACGGCGCGGCGCTGGTCACCGAGCGCATCCCGGCCACGATCTCCCGGGTCGCCCCGGACGGCACGGTCACCCGGCTGGGCACGGTCGAGGGCGTCACGCCGACCGGCGAGGGCGGGCTGCTCGGCATCGCGCTCTCCCCGGACCACGCGACCGACCGCGGCGTCTACGTCATGTACACGACCTCGGACGACAACCGCGTCGTCCGGCTGACGGTGAACCCGGACGGCACGATCGACGGGTCCCGCCAGCAGGAGATCCTCACCGGCATCCCCAAGGGCGGGAACCACGACGGCGGCCGGCTGCAGTTCGGGCCGGACGGCTTCCTCTACGTCGCCACCGGCGAGGCGGGCCGCGGCGAGCCCGCCCAGGACCGCGACGACCTGGGCGGGAAGATCCTGCGGCTCACCGAGGACGGGCAGCCGGCGCCCGGCAACCCGTTCGGCACGGCCGTCTACACCCTCGGCCACCGCAACCCGCAGGGCCTGGCCTGGGACCCGGCCGGGCGGCTGTACTCGGCGGAGTTCGGCCAGCGCACCTGGGACGAGATCAACCTGGTCACGCCGGGCGCCAACTACGGCTGGCCCGAGGTCGAGGGCCGGGAGGGCCGCGACGGCTACGTCGACCCGCTGGCCCAGCAGGGCACGGACGACGCGTCGTGGAGCGGGCTCGCGTACGCCGACGGCGCCCTGTACGCGGGCGCGCTGCGCGGCGAGCGCCTCTTCCGCTACCCGGTGAACCCCGACGGGTCGCTCGGCGAACCGCAGGCCCTGTTCACCGGCACGTACGGGCGGATCCGCACGGTCGTGGCGACGCCGGACGGGAAGGCGCTGTGGTTCACCACGAGCAACCGCGACGGCCGCGGCGACCCCGGGCCGGACGACGACCGCATCCTCGTGCTTCCGCTCGCGTGATCCGGTAGACCGGTCGGCATGGAGGCACTCACCACAGCGGGCCGGGTCAGGGGCGTCGAGAAGGACGGGATCGGCCGGTTCCTCGGCGTCCCGTACGCGGCGCCGCCCGTCGGCCCGCTCCGGTTCGCCGCGCCCGCCCCGGCGCCCGCCTGGGACGGGGTGCGGGACTGCACCGCGCCCGGCCCGTCCGCGCCGCAGCCGCCGCGCACCTTCGGCCCGCTCGACCTCTCCCCCGTCATCGGGCACGGCTGGCGGCCGGGCGACGACTACCTGACCGTCGACGTCTGGACGCCGGATCCCGGCGGCTCCGGGCTGCCCGTGATGGTGTTCGTGCACGGCGGCGCGTTCGTCGCCGGCGAACCCGGCGCCCCGGTCTACGACGGGACCGCGCTCGCCCGCGCCGGCGTCGTGCTGGTGTCGGTGACCTACCGGCTGGGCGTCGAGGGCTTCCTCCCGCTCGCGGGCGGTGCCACCAACGTCGGGCTGCGCGACCAGCTCGCGGCGCTGGCCTGGGTGCAGGAGAACGTGCCCGCGTTCGGCGGGGACCCCGGGAACGTCACGGTGTTCGGCGAGTCCGCCGGTGCGATGAGCGTCGGCTGCCTGCTCGGCTCCCCGCTCGCGGCCGGGCTGTTCCGGCGCGCGATCGTGCAGAGCGGCGGCGCGGAGATGGTGCACACCGAGGGGCCGCTGCGCGGGTTCGCCGCGCGGGTGGCCGCCGAGCTGGGTGTCGAGCCCACGGCCGAGGCCTTCCGCGGCCGTCCGCTCGCCGAGACCCTGACCGCGCAGGAACGCCTGTCCGATCCGCTGCGCCGCGGCGACCTGCGCGAACCCGACGGCGTCGATCCCGGGTTCGGGCTCGGCGGGTTCTGCCCGGTGCTGGGCGACGACCTCCTGCCGCGCTCCCCGCTGGCGGCCGTCGCCGAGGGGTCCGCCGCGGGCGTCGACCTGATCACGGGCTTCAACGCCGAGGAGATGAATCTCTACCTGGTGCCCACCGGGATGCTCGGCGCGTTGACCGACGCCCAGGCCCTGGCCGGGCTCGGCGCGGTGCACCCGCGGGCGGCGGAGCTGCTGGCGGCGCGCCCGGAAGCCACCCCGGGCGAACGGTACGCCGGGCTGCTCACCGACCTGGTCTTCCGCGGCCCGGCGCTGCGCCTCGCGCTCGCGCACACGGGCACCGGGTCCGGCGCCACGCACGTCTACGAGTTCGGCTGGCGCTCGCCGGCCTTCGGCGGCGGGCTGGGCGCCTGCCACGCCCTGGACCTGCCGTTCGTGTTCGGCACGCCGGAGCGTGCGGCCGGGCACGACGCGATCGCCGGGGAGGACCCGCCCCGCGCGCTGGCCGACGAGATGGTGGCCGCGTGGGCGGCGTTCGCCCGGACCGGCGACCCGGGCTGGCCGGCGTTCACCGCGGACGGCCGGACGGTGCGGCGCTTCGGCACGCCGTCGGTCGACGTGCTCGCGGACCCGGTCACGGCTGCCTGAGCTCCGCGCGGCTACGGTCGCCGCATGAGCGCCCGCGTCGGCAGGTACGTCCGGATGATCGCGACCCCGGGGGACGGGGCCGCGCTGGCCGAGGGGATGCTCCGCGTCGCCGAGGGCATGCGCGCCGCGCCCGGGTGCGAGCTGTACATCGTCAACCGCACCCCGGACGAGGAGGACGCCGTCTGGGTCACCGAGGTGTGGACGGACGAGGCGTCCTCGGAGGCCGCCCTCGAGCGGGACCTCGGCGAGGCCGGCCTCGGCGCGGTGCTGCCGCTGCTGGCGGGTCCGCCGGAGTACATCGAGCTCACCCCGGTGGGCGGGCCCGGCCTGACCTGACGCAGCACCCGGGCCACGGCCCTCCCGGTCCTCAGCCCAGGGTCGCGCACAGGACGGCCGGCAGCCGGTGCAGGCGCGCGACCAGCAGCGCGGCCTCGTCGGCGGTCAGCGGGACGGTCAGCCCGACGGCGGCCGTCTCGTCCGCCCCGAGGTCCGCCGTGAGCCCGCGGACCGGGTAGCCCCGGCCGCGCAGCAGGGTCACGACGCGCTGGACGCCGTCGAGCCCGCCGGACACGGCGACGGAGACGGTCACGGGTTGCGGGGCCTGGGGCAGGCTCGGGGCAGCAAGCAGGGCGGCGGTCATCGGATCTCCTTCACGAGGTGGCGATCCGGGCCAGGTCCCGGGCGGGACACGCGCCGATCTGCACGGCACGCGGCCACGGCGCGCCGGCGACCTGGCTCAGCCGACGCGCCCGGTAATGATCTCCCGCCGGGAGGTCAGCGCGTGGCGCACGCCACCATCCTAGCGGTCCCGCTCCTGCTCCGACGCACCGACCGCGCCCGGAGCCTTCCTGCTGGCCCGCAGCGAGCCGGCGTGCGCCCGCTGGCTCGGGTCCTTGCGCGTCTTGACCAGGCTCGCGACGGTGACGATCGCCAGGATGCCGAGGATCACCGCGAGGCTCAGCGTGGTCGGGATCTCCGGGACGGACGGGTCGATGTCCACGTGCAGCCAGTGCAGGATCAGCTTCACGCCGATGAACGCGAGGATGATCGACAGCCCGGTCGACAGGTAGACCAGCCGGTCCAGCAGGCCCTTGACCAGGAAGAACAGCGCGCGCAGCCCGAGCAGCGCGAAGGCGTTGGCCGCGAAGACGATGTAGGCCTCGCTGGTCACGCCGAACACGGCGGGGATGGAGTCGAGCGCGAACAGCAGGTCGATGCCGCCGATCGCGACCAGCACGAGGAACAGCGGGGTGGCCAGGCGCTTGCCGTCGACCTTCGCGAACAGCTTGCCGCCGTGGTACTCGTCGCTGATCGGGAACAGCCGCCGCGCGCCCTTGACCACGGCGTTGTCCTCGACGTCCGGGTCCTCGTCGCGGTGCCGGAAGAGCTGGACCGCCGTGTAGAGCAGCAGCAGGCCGAACACCAGGAACATGAACGAGAAGGCGTTGAGCAGCGTGGCGCCGACGGCGATGAAGATGCCGCGCATGATCAGCGCGAGCACGATCCCGAAGGTCAGGACCTTGTGCTGGTGCTCCTCGGGGACCGCGAACGTCGTCATGATGATCACGAAGACGAACAGGTTGTCGACCGAGAGGCTCTTCTCGACGATGTAGCCG
>NZ_JBHSQK010000048.1:0-529 GCF_042658055.1 Pseudonocardia lutea | reverse complement strand
CCCGCCCCTCAGCCGCCCGCCCCTCAGCCGCCCGCCCCGACCGAGCCGAACGGCCTCCGGGACGCCCCGCCGCCCCCGATCGAGCCGAACGGTCGTCGCGCGGGCGCCGCGCCGCAGCAACCCCCCACGGCCCCGCCGCCCGCCGATCCGAGCCGGCCCGCGGCGGGCTGGTTCGACGGCCGCCGTGTGGACGAACCACGCCCCGGACCGGTGCATCCACACAGCGGCCACGCCGAGGCGGCTCCTCCTGGTGCCGCCCACCCCGGTCCGGGCCACGCCACCCCGGCCCGGCCGGGCGGGCAGCCGAGCTCGGGGCGTCCCGGCACGAGCCGACCCGGTCCCGCCCAGCCCGGTCCCGCCCGGCCCGGTCCCGCCCAGCCCGGTCCCGCCCAGCCCGGTCCCGCCCGGCCCGGTCCCGCCCAGCCCGGTCCCGCCCAGCCCGGTCCCGCCCAGCCCGGCGTTCCCGGCGCGGGCCCTGGGCCCGGTCGTCCCGTCGGGCCGCCGCCCGGACCCCCGCCGGCCCCGTGGC
>NZ_JBHSQK010000047.1:0-135840 GCF_042658055.1 Pseudonocardia lutea | reverse complement strand
ACGGGCACTCGCCGCCGCGCTTTCTTAAACACGTCCTAGGCGTCCCGCTGTCCGCGCCGGACATGACGGAGGAGGAGGCCCTTGCCGCCGGGATGCCGGCGATGGGCGCAGGGCACGAGTGGCTCAACGTCGCTGAGCAGCCGGGGCGTCCGCAGTACGCAAGGGACCTCGGCATCCCGCTCACCAGCCTCGACACCTGGGCGCGTGAGCACCTCGGAGGAGCGGCCTGACGCGGTGCGAACCGCTCCCCCAGCACGTCCGGGGCGCTCCTCCGGCGCGGCCGAGGTACGCATCGTCCCGATGGATCGGCCGGTCGGGTTCCTACCGAGGGGAGGCGGGAGTCGAGCTGGACAGCGCAGACGCTGCCTTGCACGTCCGCGGCCCCGAAGTCGACCGGAGCTCATCGCCGCACCGAAGGGCGGTCCAACCCGAGGTTCTCCCGCAGGGTCGCGCCTTCGTAGTCGCGGCGGAAGAGCCCGCGGTCGCGCAGGATCGGCACCACTGCGTCGGTGAGCAGGCGGACGCCTTCCGGCAGGTAGGAGGGCAGCAGGACGAACCCGTCGGATCCGCCGCCGGTGAAGCGCTCGGTGAGCAGGTCGGCGATCTGCTCCGGAGCACCGACCGGGACCCAGTGCCCGGACGAGCTGACCTCCATCTCGATGAGGCGTCGGATGCTGTAGCCCTCGGTGACGGCGAGCTCCTTGAACACGCCGTAGCGGCTCTGCCGCCCCTGCACCGTCTCGACCGGCGGGAGGATCTCCGGGGGAATCGTCCCGTCCAGGTCGAGACCGGACAGGTCGACGCCACCGAGCTGCTTCTGCAGCCGCTCCAGCCCGATCTCGACGTTGATCAGCTCACGCAGCTCCTTGGCCAGCGCCCTGGCCTCGGTCTCGGTCGGCGCGACGATCGGGCTCACTCCGGGCAGGATCAGGACCTTCTCGGGGTCCCGGCCCGCGGCGGCGACCCGTGCCTTCAGGTCCCGGTAGAAGTCCCGGGAGTCCTCGGGCGTCTGCTGTGCGGTGAAGACGACCTCGGCGTGGCGGGCGGCGAAGGCCTTCCCGTCCGGTGACGAACCGGCCTGCACGAGCACGGGTCGCCCCTGCGGACTGCGCGGCACGTTGAGCGGGCCCTCCACGTGGAAGTGCGGGCCCACGTGGTCGATCCGCTGCACTTGCTCAGGCCGGGCGTAGGTGCCACCGGCTCGGTCGGCGACGATCGCATCGTCGGACCAGCTGTCCCACAGCTTGGTCACGACCTCGACGAACTCCTCGGCACGGGCATAGCGCTCGGCGTGCGAGGGCAGCGGTCGCCCGCCGAAGTTCACCTCCCCCCAGGCCGACGTGACGATGTTCCAAGCCGCTCGGCCGCCGCTGATGTGATCGAGGGACGCCATCTGGCGGGCCAGGTTGTACGGCTCGGTGAACGTGGTGGAAATGCTGCCGATGAAGCCGATGCGCTCCGTCCGCCCCGCCAACGCGGAGAGCAGGGTGATCGGCTCCAGGTGTCCGAAAGGGCCGGCCTTGATCCTCGACGTCTCCAGCGTCAGCCCGTCGGCGATGAACAACGCGTCGAGCTTCGCAGCCTCCGCCCATCGGGCCAGGTCCGTGTACAGGTCGAGCGAGGTGATCTCCTCGACCCGGCTGCCCGGCCTGCGCCAGGCGCCCTGATGGTTGCCCACGCTGCCGATGAGCATGCCCAGCCGCATCCGACGCGGCGCGCCGGCGGTCACGACAGCACGTCCGGTTCGTCGTGCAGCACCTGCTGCAGGTGCGGCTGGTAGTGCTGCTCGGCGAGCTCCGGTGTCAGCGTCCACTTCCCCAGCAGCGACTCGGCGATCCGCTCGCCCCGGCCCGCGGCCTCGAGGAGGAGCTGTGCCTTGGCCGCGCGTTCGGCCGCGATGAAGTAGAAGGCCGCCTCCGGCAGCGAGCGACCGACCGTGATGAACCCGTGGCCGCGCTGGATCAGGACCTTGGCGGTCGGTCCCAACGAGTCGGCGGTGGTCCGGCGCCCCTCTCCCACCAGCCCGAAGTCCTCGTGCACGGCCTGCAGGCCGTGGATCAGGGCGGCGTCGGTGGTCAGGGGATCGAGGACCCGCGGCTGGCTGGCCCAGGTGAACCCGTACGGCGAGTGCACGTGCACGACCGCGACGGCGTCCGGCCTGGCGCTGTGCAGGACGTGCTGGCTCGCGAACCCGGAGACGGCGGCGCCGGCCGGGCCGCGCACGATCGTCCCGGATGCGTCGACCAGGAGCAGGTCGGACACCCGGACCCGGCCGAACGGGACCTGCCAGGGGTTGGCCCAGAAGAGCTCGTCGGAGCCGGGTTCGCGGACGGTGAGGTGTCCGTTGAACCCGAACTCGTAGCCCAGGCGGGCGAACAGCCGAAGTGTCGCGGCGAGGGCGACCTTCCGGTTGTGCCGTTCGTCGTCGACCTCGGGCGCGGGGCCGGGGGCCGCGGCGTCGGGCGAGGCGTGCAGAGTGGCGGTCATCGGTACCTCCGGTCAGTCGGCGTTCTTCGGGCGGAAGTCCTGCGGCAGGAGCCAGTGCTCGGGCCGGGGGACCCAGTCGAGGTTCTTGTTCACGGCCCAGGTCAGGGGTTGCGGCCAGAGGAAGACGACGTGCGGGTTGTCGTGGAACTCCTGGGTGGCCCGGTCGAGCAGGTCGGTCTGCTGCTCCCGAGAGGTTGCCGTGGTCAGCTGGTCGACCAGGGCGTCGTAGGCCGGGTCGGAGAAGTGGCTCTGGCTGTAGGTGCTCGTGTAGATGCGCAAGCGCTCTGCCGGCGCGCGGTAGCCGCTGGAGTAGCCGATGTAGATCAGGTCGGCGACGTCGTCGGTGTAGCTCCGCTGGACCCAGCTGGGGAACTGCGCCGTGGTCACCTTGATCCGGATACCGACCTCGCCCAGCTGTTGGGCAATCGCCTGGGCGATCGGGTCCGAGGCGATGTACGTCCCGGTGGACAGCGCCAGCTCCAGGTCGAGCCCGTTCGGGTACCCGGCCTCGGCGAGCAGCTGCCTGGCCTTGGCGGGGTCGTGGGGGTAGGCCTGCAGGTCCGGGTTGACCTGGTCGTAGGGGGCGTTGAGGACCTGGCCGGAGCTGGGCTGGATGTCGGGCCCGAGCAAGCTGGAGGCGATGGTCTTCTTGTCGATGGCGTAGTTGAGGGCCTGCCGGACGCGGGGGTCCTGCAGCGGCGGCTTGGTCTCGTTGATCCGCAGCGTCATGTTCCACGAGCTCCACTGGGACCCGGTGGTGTAGCGGTCGCTGCCGGCGAACTGGGTCAGGCTCTGCGGGTCGAGCTGGATGGCGGCGTCGACGCTGCCGGACTGCAGGGCCTGCACCCGTGCGGCCTCGGTGCCGAGGACCTTGAAGGCCACCTTGTCGTAGTAGGGCTTGTCCCCGTAGTAGTTCGGGTTGCGCACCAGGGTGGCGCCGTTCTCCAGGTCGACGGACTGGAGCTGGTACGGCCCGCTGCCGAGCGGCTCCAGTACCGGGTTGTGGGACTCGACCCACTTCTGCTCGGTGAAGGTGGTGGTGCTCAGGCGTTCGTCGAGGTCGAGGTACGGCTTCTTCGTGGTGACGACGACGGTGTGGGCGTCGGGTGCGTCGACGCGGGCGATGATCGCCCGGAGCGCCGGGCCCGAGGTCAGCTTGGTGGTCGGGTCGAGCAGGCGGTCGAAGTTCCACTTCACCGTGGCGGCGTCGAGGGGGTCGCCGTTGGAGAACTTCACGCCGTCACGCAGCACGAAGGTCCATTGGACGTCGCTGTCCTGCCGCCACGACGTCGCCAAGTCGCCGACGAGCTTCTGGTCCGGTCCGATCTTCGTCAGGCTGGAGAAGATCGCGCCCTGTACCGTGGCGTCCCCGTCGATCGAGCCCGAGCTGCCCGGGTCGAGGCTGGTGAGTTGGCGGGACAGCCCGAGGGTCAGGGTGTCGGTGTCGGTCCCTGCACCTCCGGAGCCACCGCCGAGGGCACCGCTGCAGCCTGCCATCAGCAGCACGGCGGCGCCGGCCAGGGCTGCGCGCAGGGCGCGGCCGCTCGTTCTGGACATGGTGGTTCCTTTCGCTCTCAGGCGGAGGTGGGCACGACGGCCGGCCCGGCGAGGCGGCGACCGGGGACAGCGGCGAGCAGCGACGCGGTGTACGGGTGCTCCGGTCGGCCGAGGACCTCCTCGGTCGGCCCGCGCTCGACGATGCGGCCGCCCTGCATCACGGCGACGTCGGTGCACAGCCCCTTGATCACCGCGAGGTCGTGGGAGATCACGACGTAGGTCAGGCCACGCGTCTCACGCAGCCGTCGGAGCAGGGCGAGGATCGTCGCCTGCACGGACAGGTCCAGGGCCGAGACGGGCTCGTCGGCCACGACGAGCGTCGGATCGAGGGCCAGGGCCCGGGCGATCGCGACGCGCTGGCGTTGCCCGCCGGACAGCTGGTCGGGTCGCCGTGCGGCGAACGAGGCCGGCAGATCGACCTCTGCCAGCAGCTCCTCGATGCGCTCGCGCCGGGCCCGTCGCTCGGCGGGCGTCCCGGACAGCTCGATCGGCTCACCGATGATGCGGTCCACCGTCAGGCGGGGATCGAGCGACCCGTACGGGTCCTGGAAGACGTACTGAACGCGGCGCCGCCAGCGCGCCCGGCCCGCGCCGTCCAGGGTGTGCGGGTCGTCGCCGTCGTGCAGGACGGTGCCCTCGGTCGGCCGATCGAGTCCCACCACGAGGCGGGCCAGTGTGGTCTTCCCGGAGCCGGACTCCCCGACCAGGCCGAGCGCCTGGCCGGGGTGGAGGACGAGGTCGACGCCGTCGACCGCGCGGATCGGCGCTCCGCCGCCCGAGCGGAACTGGCGCACGGCGCCCCGGACCTCGAGGACCGGCCGCCCACCCGCGGCGACCGGCGGAGGGGCCGGGTCGTCCAGCCGTGGGACGTTCGCCAGCAGCGAGCGCGTGCGCTCGTGGGCCGGCCGCTCGAGAACCTCGGCGGTCGTGGCCTGCTCGACGATCCGGCCGGCGTGCATGACGGCGACCCGGTCCGCCCGGTCGGCGACGACCCCGACGTCGTGGGTGACCAGCAGGACCCCCAGGCCGAGGTCGGCGCGCAGGGTGTCGAGCAGGTCGAGCACCTGGGCCTGCACACTCACATCGAGGGCCGTCGTCGGCTCGTCCGCGACGAGCAGTCGGGGCGACCGGGCGATCGCGATCGCGATCATGATCCGCTGGTTCAGACCACCGGAGAACTCGTGCGGGTAGGCGGTGAGGCGCTCTGCGCCGCGCGCGATCCCGACCTGGTCGAGCAGTTCGACGACCCGCCGGCGGGCCCCCGCGCGGTCCCGCCGGAGCCCCGCGGGCAGCGCTTCCCGCAGCTGGGCCCCCACGGTCAACCGCGGGTTGAGGGCCACGGTCGGGTTCTGGAAGATCACCCCGACGTCGTCGGCCAGCATCGCCCGACGCCGCTTGTCGGTCAGCGCCAGAAGGTCCTGCCCGTCGAGCGCGACCCGGCCGCCGACGACCCGAGCGGCACGGGGCAGCAGGCCCACCACGGAGAGCGCGGTGAGGGTCTTCCCCGAACCCGACTCGCCGACCAGCCCGACGGTCTCGCCACGACCGACGGTCAGCGAGACCCCGTCGACGACGTCCGCCTCCTTGATCCGCGTGCGGAGGTCGGTGACCTCGAGCAGGGGGTGTCCACCGGTCATGCGTCGGCCCTCCCGGCCGTGGAGAAGCGTTCGGCCAGCCGGTCGCCGGCGAGCTGGACCCCGACGATCACCACGACCAACGCGGCGCCGGGGAAGATCGAGACCCACCAGGCGCCGGCCAGCTGCGCCTGTCCGGAAGCCACCATCTGGCCCCAGTCCGGGGTCGGCGGCTGCACCCCGAGGCCGAGGAAGCCGAGGCTGGACTCGAGGAGCAGGACCGTGGAGAAGGTCAACGTGGCGGCAACGAGCACGAGCGGGCCCAACGCCGGCACGACGTGCCGCCGCACGACCTCGACCGTGGACGCACCCGCCAACCGGGCGGCCTCGATGAAAGGTTGCGCCGCGACGAAGGTGGCATGGACGCGCGCGATCCTGAAGTTCAGCACCCACGAGCCGAGGGCGAGGACGACGACCAGCGCGACGGTGCCCGATCCGGCGAACGCGAGCACGACCAGGGCGAGCAGGATGCCCGGCACCGCGAGCTGTACGTCCGCGAGCCGACCGAGCGTGGCGTCCCAGTACCGGCCGCCGAGCGCGGCGACCACGCCCAGACCGACGCCGAGCACCGCGGACAGCACGGTGGCGACGAGCGAGACGCCCAGGGCGACCCGCCCTCCGTAGAGCACCCGGCTCAGCACGTCGCGGCCCAGCTCGTCGGTACCGAAGGGGTGCACCGCGGACGGTGGTCGGAGCAGGCCGGTGAGGTCCTGGGCAAGAGGATCGTGCGGCGCGACGAGGGGCGCCGCGATGGTGAGGACGGCGACCGCGACGACCACGACGGCGCCGACGATCCCGTAGACGGGCCGGCGGCGCGCCGGTGCCGCGGTGACGGCGTCGGTGGAGGTGGTGATGACGCTCATCGGCGGTTCCTCGGGTCCAGCAGGGCTGCGAGCAGGTCGACGGCCAGGTTGACCAACACGAAGCCGATCGCGATCACGCAGACGCAGGCGAGCACGAGCGGGTAGTCGCGGTTGTTCAAGGCCGACACCGAGAGCTGCCCGAGCCCGGGCCAGCCGAACAGGGCCTCGGTGACGATCGCGCCGCCGAGCACCATGCCGGCCTGGACACCCAGGACGTTCAGCACGGGCGGCAGGGCGTTAGCGACCACGTGCCGGGCCGTCACCGCGGCCGGCGCGATGCCCTTGGACCTGGCCGTGCGGACGTGGTCGAGCTCGGCCACGTCGAGCAGCGCGGTCCGGAAGATCCGCCCGACCGGCGCCGCGACGACGACGGCGAGCGTCAGGGCGGGCAGGACGAGGTGCGCGAGCGTGCCCCCTCCTGTCGCGGGGAGCGAACGGAGCACGATCGCGAACACGAAGATCAGCAGGATGCCCAGGAAGAAGCTGGGGATCGCGTCGAGCGCGGTGAGCAGCGACAGCGGGAGCCGGCGGAGCAGGGGCCGCCGGGCCGTCGCCCCGAGGTATCCGGCCGCGGCACCGAGCAGCGTGCCGAGCAACAGTCCGGTCAGGCCCAGGGTGATGCTCGCGGGCAACCGCTCGGCCACCAGGGCGAGCGGCGACTCGTCGTAGCGGATCGAGTCGGGCAGGTCCCCGGTCACCACGCGGCCGAGGAAGGTCGCGTACTGCTCCAGCGGCGGCCGGTCGAAGCCCATCAGGGCGGTGATCCGCTCGAGCTCGCCGGGTGGCGCGTCGGGGGCGACGAGCAACTGGGCAGGATTGCCCGTGGCCAACAGGGAGAAGAAGACAAGGGTGAACACGGCCCAGACCGCCACCAGAGCGGTCGCCAGCCGGCCCGCCACGTAACGGGCCGAGAGAGGCGCCCGGCGGCGGGGGCGGGGCGCCGGGGCGCCGGGTGGTGGCCCGACCTCGAGGGGGCTCGGCTCGTGACGAGTGACCGTCATGCCGGCACCGCCGTCCCACGGCGGGCGAGCTCGGCCCGCACCAGCGGGAGGACCTCACGGCCCAGGTCTCGCGCGTCCCGCAGCGGGTCGTAGCCGCGCACGGAGAGGATGTCGCAGCCGATGTCGACGTAGTCGAGCAGCGCGGCGGCGACGGTTTCCGGCGAACCGACCAGCGCGGTGGAGGCGCCGGCTGCGTCGGTCGCGGCCGCCGGAGCCGTCCACAGTGCCCGGTCGTGCCGGTCGCCGCGGGCCGCGACCGCGAGCAGGCGCTGGGAGCCGACGTTCCGGGGGTTCGGACCGCCGGTGGTGGAGTTGCGAACGTGGTGGTTGCGGATCCCGCCGAGGATGTCCTCGGCCCGCCGCCACGCCTGGGCATCGGTCGGCGCGAGGATGGGACGGAACGACACCCAGATCCGCGGGCGGGCCCGGCCGACGGCGTCGGCGTGCGCGTCGACCGCGGCGATCTGCTCCGCGGTCTCGGCGAGGGGCTCACCCCACAGGCCGAACACGTCGCCCTCGGTGCCCCCGAGCCGGTAGGCCGCCTCGGAGGACCCGCCCACGGAGATGGTGAGCGGGCCGCCGACCGGCCGTACAGCGGCGGTGAAACCGTCGAACCGGTAGAACTGGCCGCGGTGGTCGTGCGGGCCCGGACCGCTCCAGAGCCGCCGCAGGATGCGGATGTACTCCGCGGCCCGGCGGTAGCGCGTGTCCTTGTCCAGGTAGTCGCCCTCCCGCCGCTGCTCGGCGTCGCTGCCGGCCAGCACGTGGATGCCGAGGCGCCCGCGGGAGAGCCGGTCGAGTGTCGCGAACGTGCGGGCGGCGTGGACGGGGTGCACCACACCGGTCCGGTGCGCGAGCATGACCTTGAGCCGCTCCGTGTGGGCGAGGACCCAGCCGGCGAGCTGGCCCGACTCCGGTGCGCCCGAGCTGTACGGCACGAGGGTCCAGTCGAACCCGCCGTCCTCGTAGACGCGGGTGAACTCGGCCAGGTAGTCGTGGTCGACGGGCTCGTTGGTCGGCACGGCCGCCTCGCTGTAGTACGAGGCGCCGATCATGCCCACGAACTCGACGGTGCGGGCGGGTTCCCGGCCGCGCGGGCCGGGGACGGGGTGCGCGTCGGTCACGCGGCATCACCTCTGCAGGACGGGCCGGACCGGCCCGTGCGGCAACGCCTCGACGGGCGCACGTCGAACGGGGGTCCGGGAAGAACGAGGGCACACGCCCGGGAGCGTGCCCGGGACGGGACACGGCGAAGGCCGGACCGCGCGCAGCGGTCGGGCGGTCAGCGGGCGAGACAGCTCGCGGAGTGGACGGTGCCGTGGTCGATGACCCGACGCTGCGTCAGGCCTCCCGCCGCGCGGACGAGCACACGCAGCGACGCCGCAGCGCCCGGACGGGGTCCGGACGTGACGGAGCGCGGCATTCGAGGCACGGACATGAGCAAAGCCGATGGCCCCTGGTGATGTCCAACGACGAAACCGCATCGCAATCGAGAAGCAGATGCGATCGATCGTCCGTGTCGCCCGGGCCACGGTTGGGGCTGATCTGGATATTCGGGGTGCTCCGGACGGGAGGGATGCGGCAAGTCGACCGACGCAGCTACCGTCCTCCGCGTGCTTCCCGGACGTCTGACGCAGCGGCGGTGGATCGACCGCGGCCTCGTCACGACCTCCGGCTGTCGCGGCTGACGCCTGACCCCGTCACCCGCCGACCGCCCGCGACCCGCGGGCGCGAACCCAGGAGCACCCATGTCCTCGTCCGACCCTGCGGCCGCGCACGCCACCGGCCCCGCCACTTCCGCGGCGACCGATCCGGTCACCGTCGAGCGCCCCGCCCGACGGCTCGGCGCCGACTGGATCGCCGTGATCGTCGCGGCCGTCCTCGTCCTGCTGGCAGCGACCGGCCTGCTGCCGTCGATCCCCTTCCTGGTCAAGTGAACGCCCCCGCGTCCACCGCCGTCTCCGTTCCGGCCGCACGAGTCGGCGCAGCCGGCAGGGGCATCGCGCGAGTGCTCCCCGGTTTGCTGCTCCTGCTCGTGGTCGGGCTCGTGGGGGTCGCCCTCCAGGTGGGGCTCCGCGCCCTCGGCGCCGCGACCGCCACCACGCTGCCGGACGTCGAGTACGTGCTCTGGGCCATTCTCATCGGGCTCGCCGTGCGCAACACCGTGGGTGTGCCGGCAGTGTTCCGCCCGGGCGTCGCGACATACGAGTTCTGGCTCAAGATCGGCATCGTGCTGCTGGGCGCCCGCTTCCTACTCGGCGACCTGGCGAAGCTCGGCGGGTTCAGCCTCGGCCTGATCCTGGTCGACATGTTCGCCGCGACGGCGGTGATCCTGCTGGTGGGGCGGGCGTTCGGGCTGGGCGGCAAGCTGTCCACCCTGCTCGCGGTGGGGACCTCGATCTGTGGCGTCTCCGCGATCATCGCGGGCAAGGGCGCCATCGACGCCGACGACGAGGACTCCGACTACGCCATCGCCGCCATCCTCGCGCTCGGTGCCGTCGCCCTGTTCAGCTTTCCCGCGATCGGGCACGCACTCGCCCTGACCGACACGCAGTTCGGCCTGTGGGCGGGGCTCGCCGTGGACAACACCGCGGAGACGACGGCGACGGGCGCCGCGTTCTCGCAGGAGGCCCAGCAGGTCGCCGTGGCGGTGAAGAACACCCGCAACGCCCTGATCGGCGTGGTCGTGCTGATCTACGCGCTGTACTGGTCCACCCGCGGCGGCGTGGCCGTCGCGCCGGGCTGGCGGGCGCGCGGCGCGTTCGTGTGGCGCACCTTCCCGAAGTTCGTGCTCGGGTTCATCGCGGTCTCGGCCCTGGCCACCGCCGGGGTGCTCGGCAAGGCCGAGATCACCAGCCTCGGGAACCTGTCGAAGTGGGCCTTCCTGCTCTGCTTCGCCGGTGTCGGCCTGAACTTCGACCTGCGCGAGGTCGCCCGAAGCGGTGTGCGACCGTTGATCGTGGCCGCGCTCGGCCTGGTCGTCGTGGCAGGCTGCTCGCTCGGCCTGGTGCTGCTGACCTCGGACCTGCTCGGTGCGAGCTGATCGGGTTCTCTCGTACGGATCGATCGCCGCTCCTGATCGGTCGTGATGCAGGATCGTCGTTGGACGAGGGGCGCGCCCTCGGATTGGCTCGGGGTATGCCGCTCGTCAGCTCCGCCACGGATCCCGCGCCCGACGTGGAGAGAGTGCGATGAGCCGTCCGCACAGCACCCCCTGGGGCTCGTTCCGCGGCGAGATGGTCGCGGGCACTCTGCGGCTGCACCCGCGCGACGGCGACCCGGATCCCTCGCCGATCCTGCACAACGTCCCGTCGGCGGTCGACCACCCCGCGCGGGTGCGCCGGCCCGCCGTCCGGCGAGGGTGGTGGGAGGACGGGCCGGGCCCCACGGAACGCCGGGGACGCGAGGGGTTCGTCGAGGTCGGCTGGGACGAGGTGCTCGACCGGCTGGCAGCCGAACTCGCCCGGGTTCGGGACGCGGTCGGGCCGCAGGCCGTCTACGGCGGCAGCTACGGCTGGGCCAGCGCCGGGCGCTTCCACCACGCCCAGAGCCAGGTGCACCGTTTCCTCAACCACGCCGTCGGCGGGTACGTCCGGTCCGTCGGCGACTACAGCGGCGCGGCGGCCCAGGTGGTCCTGCGGCACGTACTGGGCCCCTCTGAACTGGTCTCGAAGGGGACCGTGACCTGGGACCAGGTCGCGGCACACACCGACACCGTGCTGGCCTTCGGCGGGATGAACCTCAAGAACAGCGCGGTCGCCGGCGGTGGGATCAGCGCGCACGTCGAGCGGGGTGCGATGGCTGCCGCCGCCCGCCGCGGAGCGCTGTTCGTGAACATCGGGCCACTGCGCTCCGACCTGCCTGCGGAGGCGGGAGCGCGTTGGTTGTCCGTACCGCCGGGCTCGGACACCGCGCTGATGTTCGGTCTGCTGCACACCCTGCTCCTCGAGGACCGGCACGACACGGCGTTCCTGGAGCGGTACTGCGTCGGATGGGAGCGCGTGGCGAAGCACCTGCTCGGCGCGGACGACGGCACCCCGAAGGACGCGGCCTGGGCCGCCGGGATCACGGGCGTCCCCGCCGACGAGATCCGTGAGCTGGCCCGCCGCGCCGCCGGTGGGCGGACGCTGGTCACCGTGGCCCAGTCGCTGCAGCGTGCGGAGTTCGGCGAGCAGCCGGTCTGGGCCGGCCTGGCGCTCGCCGCGGCCCTGGGGCAGATCGGCCTGCCGGGCGGCGGGTTCTGCTACGGCCTCGGCTCGATCGGACACTACGGGCGCCGCAGGGTGGACGTCCCGGTCGGTGCCCTCCCGCAGGGCACCAACGGGATCGACGTGGCCATCCCGGTCGCGCGGGTCGCCGAGATGCTGCTGCATCCCGGGGCGGGGTACGACTTCGACGGCGAGCGCCGGCGCTATCCGCACGTCCGGCTCGCGTACTGGGCGGGCGGCAACCCGTTCCACCACCATCAGGACCTGGGTCGGCTGCGCCGGGCGTTCGGGCGGCTCGACACCTTCGTCGTGCACGAGCCGGTCTGGACGGCAACCGCGCGGCACGCGGACGTCGTGCTGCCCACGACCTGGACCCTGGAGCGGGAGGACATCGGCGCCGGCCCGTTCGATCCCGTCATGACGGCGATGCACCGGCTGGTCGACCCGCCGGGCGAGGCCCGCGACGACTACGCGATCTTCACGGGGCTCGCCGAGCGGCTCGGGGTCGGCGCGGCGTTCACCGAGGGCCGGGACGTGCGCGGTTGGCTGGAGCACCTCTACGCGCGGACTCGTGACGGGCTCGCGGCGCGGGGCCTTTCGGCGCCCCCGTTCGACGAGTTCTGGGCGGCCGGGGAGCTGTCGCTGCCGCAGCGGCCGGACGACGGGGCGCTGGTCGGCGCCTTTCGTGCGGATCCCGACACCGCTCCACTGCCGACCCCCTCCGGCCGGATCGAGCTCGCTTCCGCGACGATCGGCGCGTTCGGGTACGCCGACGCCCCCGGTCACCCCGCCTGGCTGCCGCCCACCGAGCTGCCGGACTCACGACACCCGCTGTGGCTCGTCGCCAACCAGCCCGCGACCCGCCTGCACTCGCAGCTCGACTTCGGCGCGCACTCCCTGGCGCACAAGGTGCGCGGCCGCGAGGTCGTGCGCGTGCACCCGGACGACGCCGCCGTGCGCGGCATCGCCTCGGGGGACCTGGTCCGGCTGGTCAACGACCGCGGCTCCTGCCTCGCCGCCGCCCTCGTGACCGACGACGTCCGGGCCGGGGTGGTCCAGCTTCCGACCGGTGCCTGGTTCGACCCCCTGGACCCCTCGGCCGAGGTGCCGTTCTGCGTGCACGGCAACCCGAACGTCCTCACGCGGGACCACGGCACCTCGTCGCTGGCCCAGGGCTGCACCGGCCAGCACACGACCGTGCAGCTCGAGCGCTACGACGAGCCGGTCCGCCAGGTCCGCGCCCACCGCCCGCCCCTGTGAGTGGCGGGGTGAGTGGCGCTGGTCGCCATGACCCCCAGCGCCGCTCACGGGCAGTGCTAGGGGGACCAGCCGAGGGCCGGGGCGACCTGCTGCGCCAGGTCGGTGATCAGCCGCAGGTTGGCGTCGAGGCCGAAGGCCGGTGGCAGGAAGAGCACGATCTCGTCCGCAGCGGCGAGGCCGGGATCGGCCAGGACCGCCTCCGTGACCTGTTCGGGGTCACCGTGGTGCACCGGGCTGATCACGTTGCCGTTCGGTGGGGTCCCCCCGATCACCGGTTCCAGGGCACCCTTCGGTCGCGACGCAGCCATGCCCTGCGTCCGACGCTCGTGGTCGTAGGCCGCGTAGGCCGCCCGCAACTCCGCCGTCGTTCCCGGCAGTATCGACGCGGCCACCGCGACGGGCGGCGGTTCGGTGCGGTGCTCCGCCCGCCAGGTCTCCCGGTACGCCTCGATCACCCGCGCCTGGTACTCCGGAAACGTCTCCCCCGGCTCCAACCCGTGCAGCACCGTGCCGGTGATCAGCCCCAGGCCGATCCGGGCCGCGTCCACCGCGGAGTCGAGGCTCGCCGCGCCGCGTCGGAGCCGGCCGCGCAGACCGGGGCTGTGCGGCGTCACCCGCACCTGCGTCCCGACGGGCGCGCCCTGGCCCGGGCCGTCGACCGTGTGGACCGGCTCCCCCGCCACCGCGGCGAGGAACCGGGCCAGCCTGGCCCTGGCCTCCGTCCGCGGATCGCTGGAGACGGCGCCGAACACCGGGTCCCACAAGGCCGTCGAACCGGTGGCGAGCGCCAGGTCGAGCCGCCCGTCCACGAGCAGGTCGGTCGTCCCGGCGGCCTCGGCCAGGAGGATCGGGTCCTGGTAGCGCATGGGGATCACCGCGGATCCGAGCCGGATCCGGGAGGTGTGCTGCCCGACGGCGGCGAAGAACGGCACCGGCGAGGACAGGTAGTGGTCGAAGTGCCGCTGGTAGGCCCAGCCGGCTTGGTAGCCGAGCTCCTCGGCGGCGCGGAACAACGCGATGCCGTCCCGCAGGCCCTGCGCCGGGCCTTCGGAGTCCGACCACGAGACCCGGGTGTTGAACCCGAGTGTCCGGGTCTGCACGGTGGTGGTCACGACGCACCCACCGGGAGGGAGTCCAGCAGCGTGCGGGTGTACTCCTCCTGCGGCGAGTCGAAGATCTGCGCGACGGTCCCCTGCTCGACGACCCGGCCGCGGCGCATCACCGACACCGTGTGCGCGAGCTGGCGCACCAGCGAGAGATCGTGCGAGACGAACACGTAGGTCAGGCCCTGCTCGGCCTGCAGCCGGAGCAGCGTCTCCACGATGTCGGCCTGCACGGTGACGTCCAGGGCCGAGGTGGGCTCGTCGAGGACGAGCACCTCCGGGCGCAGGACGAGCGCCCGGGCGATCGCGACCCGCTGCCGCTGCCCGCCGGACAGGGCCGACGGCCTGCGGGACACCAGGTGCTCGCCCAGCCCGACCGCCGTCAGCGTCTCCCGCACCAGCTCATCGCGCTCGCGCGGGGACCCGACCCGGTAGCGATCCAGCGGCTCGCGGACCAGCCGCTCGACCTTCCACAGAGGATCGAGCGAGGTGAACGGGTTCTGGTAGATGAGCTGAAGGTGCCGCCGCACGCTGCGCAACGAGGCGTGCGAGCGCCCGCGCAGCTCCTCCCCCGCCACAGCGATCCGCCCCGAGTCCGGCTGCTCGAGCCCCGACAGCAGCCGGATCGCCGTGGTCTTGCCCGAGCCCGACTCGCCGACCAGGGCGTGCGTGGTGCCCGCCGGCACCGAGAACGAGACGTCGTCGACGGCCGTGAGCGACCCGAAGGACTTCGTGACCGCCTCGACCTCGATCTTGGGCGCGCCCGCCCGTCCCAGGTCGCGCAACTGCGCGTAGCGGTCCGGGTTCAGGGCCGGGACGTCGGCGTGCAGCCGCCGCGCGTAGTCCGACGACGGGGCAGCGAACACCTCCGCCGTGGGCCCGGTCTCCTGCGCCACCCCGTCCTTCAGGACCAGCAACGAGTCCGCCCGCTCGGCGGCGATCGCGAGGTCGTGGGTGATCAGCAGCAGGCTGATGCCGAGGCTCTCGCGCAGCTCCGAGAGCAGATCCAGGATCCGCTTCTGGATGGTGACGTCGAGGGCGGAGGTCGGCTCGTCGGCCACCAGGAGGGCCGGCCTCGGGAGCACCGCGAGCCCGATCAGGACGCGCTGCAGCATGCCCCCGGAGAGCTGGTGCGGGTAGGAGAGGAACACCCGCTCCGGATCCGCGAGGCCCACCTGCGCGAACGTCTCCAGGACGGCCGCCCGCCGGTCCGGCTTGGCGAGCCCGTCGACGAGCTCTGCGGCCTCCAGTGCTTGGGCGCCGATGGTCCGCACCGGGTTCAGCGCGTTCCCGGGGTCCTGCGGGACGAAGCCGATCGTCCGGCCGCGAAGCCGACGGAAGTGCCGTTCCGGCAGCTCGAGCAGCGCGCGGCCGACCAGCTCGACGCGTCCGGATGCCTTGCCACCGGTGGGCAGCAGGCGCAGCAGAGCCTTGGCGATCGTCGACTTGCCGGAGCCCGACTCGCCGATGAGCGCGAGGCTCCGCCCGGCGCCCAGCTCGAGGTCGACGCCGCGGACGACCTCGTGCCCGCCGTACGCGACGCGTAGCCCCTCGACCTGCAGCAACGGCGCGACGGTGCTCTCGGGGCGTTCCAACGTGCTGGTCAGTCGGTCTTGCGGAGCCATCGGCTGATCCTGTTCACGGAGAGGACGGTGACGATCGTGACGACGGCGGGGGCCCACACCAGCCAGGGCGCGAGCGGGTACTCCCGCCCCGAGGAGATCAGCAGCCCCCAGTCCGAGGCGGGCGGCGGGTCGCCGTAGCCCAGGAACGCGAGGCTCGCGATCGTCAGGATGGACAGCCCGAACTGCAGCACCGCGAGCTGCAGCACCGACCGCGAGGCGTTCGGGAGCACGTGCCGGAACAGCACGTAGGCGCGCGAGCCGCCGAGCAGCAGCGACGCCTCCACGAACACCGCGCTGCGGGCCTTGAGCACCTCCGAGCGGAGCACCCGGGCGAACACCGCGACCGCCGAGACGCCGGTGGCGACGGCGGCGTTGATCGTCTGGAAGCCCAGCGCGCTGACGATCACGACGGCCATCAGGAAGCTCGGGATGGCCAGCAGCACGTCGACGAACCGCGCCAGGGTGGTGTCGACCAGCCCGCCGAAGAACCCGGAGAGCAGCCCGAACAGCCCGCCGACGACGAGCCCGATCAGCACGGCCACCAGCGCGCTCGACACGCTGGAGGCGGTGCCGTGCACGACCCGGGCGAACTCGTCGCGCCCGAGATGGTCGGTACCGAACCAGTGCGCACCGCTGGGCGGCCGGAACAGCTCGGACGGAATCCCGTCGACCGGGTTCTGGCGGCTGAACACGCCCGGCGCGATCGACCAGGCGAGGACCAGCGCGACGACCACGAAGGACACGACCACGGTGGGCGGCACCCGCCAGACCCGGCGCGTGGGCAGAGCAGGGGCCTCGGTGGTGGTGACGGCGGTGAGGGTCATGCCACGGCCACCCTCGCCTCGGGCCGCACGACCGTCACCCGCGGATCCAGCAACGGGTACACGAGGTCGGCCAGCAGGTTCACGAGGACGAACACCACGGCGGCCAGCGAGACCACGGCCTGCAGGACGGGCAGGTCCTGGCTGGCCACCGAGCTCTCCACGAGGCTGCCCAGCCCGGTCCGGCCGAACACCGCCTCGGTGATCACGGCGCCACCCAGCACCTCGCCGATCATCACCGCGAGCACCGTGACGACCGGCAGCGCGGACGGCTTGAGCAGGTGCCGCAGCAGCAGCCGCGCCTGCCCCAGTCCGCGGGCGCGGGCCACCCCCGCGTAGTCCTGCTCCGCCTCGCGGTCCAGGTTCGCGATGAGCACCTCGGCGACCTGGGCGGAGACCCAGACGCCGAGGGTGAGCGCCGCGAAGAACGTGGCCCAGGGGCTGTCCGCGTCGATGGCCCGGAACAGGCCGAGCCCGAACGAGAAGATCTGGATCAACAGTAACCCGACGAGGAAGCCCGGGACGGACAGGAACAGCGAAGGCACCGAACGCAGGGCCGGGCCGAAGGGGCGCGGCAGGTACCGCACGCCGAACGCGATCCCGAAGGCCAGCAGCAGGGCGAGGCCCAGCGAGGCACCCGCGAGGACCAGCGTGGACGGCACCACCTCGCCGATCATGTCCGCCACCGGCCGGTTGGACCGCAGCGAGACGCCGAGATCACCGGTCACGAAGCGGGACAACGCCTCCCAGAGCTGCACGAGCACCGGTCGGTCCAGCCCGTAGTAGGAGACGATCCGGGCGATCTGCTCCTCGGTGAACCCGTTCTGCGGGTTGCGCAGGGTCGCGGTCACCGGGTCCCCCGGCAGCACGCTGATGACCACGAATGTGGCCACGTACGACAGGAGGATCACCAGCACGGCCTGTCCCGCGCGACGCAGCGCGAACGGCAGGTAGCCCCGGCTCACCGCTGGTCCCCGATCCAGGCGGTGTAGTAGTTCGCGTAGGCCAGGCCGTTGTAGGTCACGTCGTGCACCCGCGGGGACTGCAGGTAGAGGCGCTGCACGATCTGGGTCAGCGGCACGAAGTAGCCCTGGTCGAGCACGTAGCCCTGCAGCTCGTCGAGCTGGGTGTTGCGCGCGTTCGGGTCGCTGGCGCCCGCGACGTCGGTGGCGAGTTGGGTCAGCTTCTGGTCGCTCTGGCCGACGCCGAACCAGTTCTCGCCCTTGTTGGCGTCGGTGAGCACGCCGCCGACGGTGCCGGCGTCGATGAAGCTGCGCGTGATCTCGTAGGCGGGCACCGTCGGGCTGCCGACCTTGATCCGCTGGCCGTAGGTGACGACGTCGAAGGCCTGCAGGTCCACCTTGAAGCCGATCTTGCGCAGCTGCTGGGCGACCAGCTCGTCGACGGCCTTGGAGGTGGCCAGGTACGGGTTCGGGTAGAGGGTCAGCGCGAGTGGGGTGCCGTTCTTGGCGCGAGTGCCGTCCGGGCCCTTGGCCCAACCGGCCTCGTCGAGCAGGGACTCGGCCTTGGCGGCGTCGAACGCGAAGTCCGCGGAGTGGTCGGTCGCGCCGGGCACGTTGCTCTGGATGAACGAGGTCGCGGCGAGCCAGTCCGGGGTGTAGACGGTGTTCAGGATCTCCTGGCGGTCGATGCCGTGCTGCAGCGCCTGCCGGACCTTCACGTCGTCGAACGGCGCGACCTTGGTGTTGATCGCGAAGCCGTTGACGAACCCGAGGTAGCGCGGTGCGGCGACCCCGAAGCCCTGCGTCTTGAAGCTCTCGAGCTCTTTGGGCGAGGGGTTGTAGGCGACGTCGGCCTGTCCCGACTGCACCGACGAGGTGCGGACCTGCTGCTCGCTGACCTGCTTGTAGGTGATCGTGTCGATCCGCGCGGGCCCCTGGTGCGACAGCACCGGCGGTGCCCAGTCGTAGTCGGGCCGCTTCTTGAGCACCACGCTGTCGGAGTCCTTCCAGGACTCGACGACGTACGGGCCGCTGCCGATGTCGTTCTTCAGGTCCGCCTGCTGGTCCGCGGGCAGCGCCAGGCTCTTCGGCGAGATCAGGATCGAGCCGTGGTAGCCCAGCGTCGGGATGAAGCCGAGCGTGGGTGAGGTGAAGGTGACCTTGACCGTCGCCGGGTCCACGACCTCGGCGGCCTTGTAGGTCTTGGGGAACAGGCCGATCGGCTGGATGCCGCGGCTCGCGTCGCCCTTCGACCACATGTCGAGATTCGCGACGACCGCGGCGGCTTCGAGCGGGGTGCCGTCGGAGAAGGTCACGCCCGACCGCAGGTGCAGCGTGAACTCGGTGGCGTCGGCGTTCTGGTCCCAGCTGGTGGCGATCCAGGGGGAGGTCTTGCCGTTCTCGTCGACGTAGACGAGCTTGTCGGTGACGTGCCCCCAGATGTGGCCCTGGAAGCTGGAGATCGCGCTGTTGTTCGGGATCCAGGTGTCACCGAGGGAGTCGATCAGGAAGGTGAGGTCGCCACCGTCCCGGGGCGTGCCCGACCCGGCGGACTGCGCGCCACCCCCGGCACAGGCGGTGGCGACGAGCACTGTGGTGAGGATGCCGATCGCTGCCTGGACCAGGCGCCGGGCACGCGGCACGCGGCGCGCCGTGCGGGACGTCGTCATGAGTGTTCTTCTCTCTCGGGTTTGTCGGCGGAGGTCAGTGGGTGAGCAGACGGCGACCGGCGGCGAGCAGCGCGGCGTCCTCCTGCGGAGGATGCACGCGCACGCAGAGGACGTCGCGCAGGTGTCGTTCGAAGGGCTGGTGCCGGGTCAGGGCGGGGTTGCCGAGGGCGGCGACGGCAGCCTGGACCGCCGCGATCGCCGTCCGCGCGATCTGGACCTTGAGCACCGACAGCTGGGGCAGGTGGTCGGTGTGTCCGGCCTCGGCGCGCAGCAGCGTGCCGTAGAGCAGCGTCTCGGCCTGAGCGATCTGAGCGTCGATCTCCCCGGCCACGGCCTGGATCCGCTCGGTCTCGGCGATCGGGCGGCCCAGCGCGCTCGGGATCCGCTCACGGGCGTACCGGACGAAGGCGGCACGGGCCGCGCGGGCGACGCCGACGTAGAGCGCGGGGTGCCCGAAGCTCGTGATCCCGGCGGCTGCTGCCGGGTCGCGGTACACGCCGTCGGCTCCCCGCGGGATCTCGACGAACGCCCCGGCCGGCAGCCGGACGTCGTCGTACACCACGTCGTGGGTGTTCGAGGCGCGCAGGCCGAGGTGGTCCCAGGTGTCGATCCAGGTGATCCCGGCCGCGTCACCGGGCACGATCACGTGCCCGACGCGCGGGGCGGCCGGATCGCCCTCGGGCTCGTCCGCGACCGCCCAGACCACGTGATAGGCCAGCGCCGTCCCGCCGGTGGCGTAGGCCTTGTGGCCGGAGAGCGACCATCCGTCGGCGGTGCGCCGCGCGACCGTGGCCGGCAGACCCCCGCGGGCGGGCGCGCCCAGCTCGGGCTCGGCACGGATCGCGTTGACCAGGGCCGGCCCCGCGGCGCTGCGCCGCAGCAGGTCCGCGTAGGCGGGCGCGGGCCAGTGGTTCGCGACGGCCTGGCCCTGGTGGGTGGCCAGGGTGTTCGCGGCGAGCAGGGCGACCGACGGGTCCCCCTCCCCGAGCGCGACCAGGATGCGGACCGCGTCGAGCGGGCTCACCCCCGGCCCGCCGTGGCGCTCGGCGACGGTGGCGGTGAGCAGCCCGGCCCGGTGCGCGGCCTCGATCCCGGCCGTCGGGAGGGCGCCGCTGCGGTCGTACTCCTCGGCCGTCGCGGCGAGCTCCGCGGTGACCGCGGCGAGAGCGTCGTCGGACAGGTCCGGGACGGGCAGTGTCAGGAGCGTCGCCGTCATCGGGCACCGGCCAGGGCGTCGGCGTCGAAGCCCGGAGCGAAGGCACCCGGGTGGTCGGCCTGCAGCGTGCCCCGCTGCCCGGTGGCCTCGCGGTGGGCGAGCTCCTGGCGGACCAGCGGCAGGACGTACCGGCCGTAGTCGCGGGCGTCGGCGAGGGTGTCGTAGCCGCGGATCGAGACGAGGTCGGCGCCCACGTCGATGTAGTCGACGATCGCCGCCGCCACCGTCTCCGGCGTCCCGACCAGCGCGGTCGAGGCACCCCCGGCATTGGTGACGGCCGCGGTGCGGGTCCACAGCGCCCGGTCGTAGACCTCGGAGCGGGAGGCGAACTCCAGCGCCCGCTGCGACCCGACGTTCTGCGGGGCGTCCTTGCCGATCAGCTGCTGCCGGCCGTAGGCGCCCTTCTGGAAGGTCGCACCGATCTTCTCGGCGTAGTCGTAGGCCTTGCGCCAGGCTAGCTGGTCGGTGCGGTCGATGATCGGGCGGAACGTCACCCAGATCCGCGGGCGGGGGCGGTCCGCGGCGTCCGCGATGGCGTGCACCCGCTCGATCTGGGCACGGATGTCCGCCAGCGGCTCTCCCCAGAAGCTGAAGACGTCCGCCTGCCGGCCGCCGATCTCGAACGCCTCGTCCGACTGGCCACCGATGGAGATCGGGATCGTGTCGCCGTACGGGCGGAAACCGGGACCGAACCCGTCGAAGCGGTAGAACTCGCCGTGGTGGCTGAAGGATTCGGTCTCGGTCCATGCCCGGCGCAGCAGCTCGATGAACTCGCTGGTCCGCGCGTACCGGCGCTCCTTGGCCAGGTAGTCGCCCTGGCGGGCCTGCTCCGCGTCGTTCCCGCCGCTGATCAGGTGCACGACTGCGCGGCCTTCGGTGAGCTGGTCGAGCGTGGCCAGCTGCTGGGCCACGACGAGGGGGAACGCCGTGTTCGGCCGGACCGCGACGATCGGGCGGATCCGCTCGGTCAGCTGACCCACCGCGGAGGCGACCACGAACGAGTCCGCGCTCGACGATCCGTACGGCAGCAGGGTGTAGTCGTACCCCGCCTCCTCCAATGTCCGGACGTATCGCCGGAAGTAGGCGAGATCGATCCCGCGGGTCGGGATCGGTTCGAGCTCGGTCGACGGATTCAGGTGCGACAGGCTGATGAACTCGACCCTTCGAGCCGCGGTGGGTGGGACGACGCGATCGGAACCGGGCGTCTGGGTCGGCACGCTCATGGGTGATCTCCTGTGGTGGCGCGGGTGGGTGCGGCACGGTGGGGCCGGGCGCACGACGTCGGGCGCCCCGCGAGGACGGGTGGGTCGGGTGGGCGGCGGTCAGCTGCGACAGGGCGGGGTCACGGGCGCGCTCACAGCGCCTTTCCCGGATTGAGGACGTGGTGGGGGTCGAAGACGGCCTTCACCGCGTACTGCAGGTCGAGCACGTCGTCGCCCAGCTCGTCGCGGAGCCAGCGGCGCTTGAGCAGGCCGACGCCGTGCTCGCCGGTGAGCGTGCCACCCAGCTCCAGCGCGGTGGTGAAGACCTCGCCGGCCGTGGCCCAGACGCGCTCGTCGATCTCGTGACCGGGGTCGAGGACGAGGATCGGGTGCAGGTTGCCGTCGCCGGCGTGGGCCATGGTCGCGATCCGGATCCCGCTGCGCCGGGAGATCGCGGTGATCGCCCTGACGGCCTCGGGCAACCGGGACCGCGGCACCGCGACGTCCTCCACCAGCACCCGGCCCAGTCGCTCCAGGGCGGGCAGCGCCGCCCGGCGCGTGGCGAGGAGGGCCTCGGCCTCGTCCGGGTCGGTCGCGAGGTCCACCCGTCCGGCGAGGGGCGCGACGACCTCCCGGACGGCGTCGATCTCCGCGTCGGCCCCGAACCCGTCCGTCTGGACCAGCAGGAACGCGCCGTCCCGATCGGCCCCGATGGCCTCCAGGCATGCGGCGTCGAGAAGCTCGGCGACGGCAGGCTGCAGCCGGGCCGCGGTGATCGCGGCGGCAGCCGCGGCAGCCCCTTCGAAGTCCGGGAACCAGGCCGCGAGGGTTGCGGTCCGCACGGGGACGGGGCGCAGCCGCACCGTGGCTCCGACGATCACCCCGAGCGTGCCCTCGGAGCCGACGAACAGGCTGGTCAGGTCGTAGCCGGCCACGCCCTTGACCGTGCGCCGCCCCGTGGCGAGGCGGCGGCCGTCGGCCAGCACGACGTCGAGCCCGAGCACGGAGTCCCTGGTCACGCCGTACTTCGCGCACCGGAGCCCGCCCGCGTTGGTGGCGATGTTGCCGCCGATCGTGGAGATCGCGAGGCTGGCGGGATCGGGGGCGTAGCGCAGCCCGTGCGCCGCCGCGGCGGCGTCGAGGTGCGCGGTGATCACCCCGGGCTCGACGACCGCGAGCTCGTCCTCCGGCGAGATCTCCACGATCCGGTCCATCCGGGTCAGGTCGAGGACGATGCTGCCCTCGCCGGCCACGGCCCCGCCGGAGAGGCCGGTACCCGCCCCGCGGACGACGACTGGCGTCCGGGTGGCGTGGGCGTGCGCGAGGACGGCCGAGACGTCGGCGGCCGACTCCGCGAACACGACCGCGTCAGGCCCGGTGCCCGGGTCGTACCCGGACCGGTCCAGCCGGTGCGCGTCTCGCACTGCCGGCTGGGTGGTCCAGCCGGCGAGGGAGGACAGGGCGGCCTGGATCGACGGGGCCGGCAGGGTGCCGGTCACGGGCGTGCCCCTGTCGGGGCGGTGGGATCGCTCATCGTTCTGCTTCCGGATTCGGCCTCCCGGCCGTGTCGACGGACGCGGCGGGGCGGCGGCCCGCCTCGGGCGGGTCGGAGGAGGCGAGTCCGTGGGGACACGCGACGGTCGGACTCGGAGGGCGACGGACCCGCGGAGAGGGCCGCGCCGGGCTCAGAGGAAGCGACAGCCGGCGGAGTGCACCGTGCCGTGGTCGATCACCCGACGCTGGGTCAACCCGCCGCCGACGACCACGAACCGTGACGACGCCACGGGCGGGCACTGCCCCGCGCGCCGAGGTGTCGTCGAGTTCCGCACCCGAAGAGTGAAACCCATGACCGCGGGTGAGGTCCAGCGACGAATCCGCATCGGTATCGATCGTGGATCGTGATCGGTCGGCGCGGACGTCATGCCCCGCCCCGCCCGGCACCGGTCGCCACGGGCCGGTCCGGGTCGGAGGACCACGCCGACCACGAGCCCGGGAACAGCGCGGCCCGCACGCCCAGCGCGGCGAGGGCCGCGACCTGGTGCGCCGCAGTCACTCCGGACCCGCAGTAGACCCCGACGGTCCCCTCCCCCACCCCGAGCCCGGCGAAGCGTTCCCGCAGCTCGGTGGTCGGGCGGAAGCGCCCGTCGGGCCCGAGGTTGTCGCCGGTGGGGGCGCTCACCGCGCCCGGGACGTGCCCGGCCCGGGGGTCGACCGGCTCCACCTCGCCCCGGTAGCGCTCCGCGGCGCGGGCGTCGAGGAGCAGGCCGGTACGGGCGAGCTCGGCGGCCTCGTCGGCGTCCAGGACGGGCAGGTGGCCGCCCTCCAGCACGACGTCGCCGGGCTCCGGATGCACGTCTCCGGTCTCGAGCGGGCCGGCCCAGGCCGCGAGGCCGCCGTCGAGCAGCCGGACGTCGGTGTGCCCTGCCCACCGCAGCAGCCACCACGCGCGTGCCGCCGCCAGCCCCCCCGAGGCGTCGTAGGCGACGACGGGGCGGTCGGCCCGCACGCCCCAGCGCCGTGCGGCGGCCTGCAGGTCCGCGAGGTCGGGCAGCGGGTGCCGGCCGTCGGTCGGGTTCCCGGTGTGCCCGGCGAGTTCGGTGTCGAGGTCGACGTAGACAGCACCCGGCAGGTGACCCTCGCGATGGTGCTCACGCCCCCGCGGGTCACCGAGCGCCCACCTGACGTCGAGCAGTACCGGCGGCCGCGGCCCGGCCAGCTCCTCCGCCAGCCCGTCGGCGTCGACGAGCACGTCGAGCTCGGGCAGGACGGCCCGCAGGTCGGACTCGTCGAGCGACCCCACCGGCACACCGTCGGTGACGGCCCGCTGCAGCCGCGCCTGGATCGCGGCGTTGCGCGGCGCCGCGGTGCCGTGCAGGCGGGCGAGCAGCGCGATCTCGCCGTTGAGGAAGTCGGTCTCGGGCGGCGCACCGCGCCGCAAACTCTGCCAGGTCGAACGCCCGGTCGGCGAACGCCCCGGGATCGGCTGCGACGCGAAGAGGCTCAGGTCGAGCGAGGTCTCGCCGGGCAGGTCCGCGGGCGACTCGCCCGCGGCGCGGTAGACCGCGCGGGCCTCGTCGCGCAGCGCGGCCGCCGCCCGGTTGCGCAGCGGTCCGGCCGGGTAGAGCGCGTCGAGGGCGTTGCCCAGGATCGGCAGCAGCTTGCCCGCCTTCCACCGCGGCAGGTCGTCGACGACCTCGGCCAGGTGCCGGGCGGCACGCAGGTCCGCGGCGATCCGCTCGACGCGCTCGTCCCGGCCGGCCGGATATCGACCGATCCACACCACCCCGACCGCCGGGGCCGCGGGCGACTCGATCTCCCCCGGCGTCAGATAGGCCGAGGGTGACCACACGACGGCGCCGTACACCGTCGCGAAGCGGCGCAGGGCGACCCGCTCGGCGTCGAGGCCGTTCTGCAGGGTCACGACGGGCAGCACCTCGGCCGCCGACCGGGCCCGGCCGGCGGCGTCCTTGACCGGCCGCCAGGCCCAGTCGGCGACCGCGCCCTCCGCGTCCTGGGCCTTGGTGGCCAGCACGAGGACGTCGTCGGCCCGCAGGTCCACCTCGTCGGCGGCCGCCACTGGCACGGGGACCCGGTGTTCGCCGTCCGGACGCAGGTAGCGCAGCCCGTCCCGCAGGGCGGTGAGGTGGGCTCCTCGCGCGACCAGCACGACGGCCCGCTCCGCGGTGTGCAGCTCGGCGGCGAGAGTGGCGCCGACCGCACCCGCCCCGATCACGACGTAGCGGCTCATCCCAGGTCCTCGACACGCGCGATGGGGCCCCCGCCGAGACGCAGGCGCTCGAGGAACAGCACAGCGGTCGCGGCAGCGGTGCGGTGGGTCTGGTCGTTGAGGGCGTCGTGCACACCGCCGGCGATACTGACCAGCTCCCCCTGGGGCAGGTCCGCGTACCAGGCGCGGACGGTGTCGAGCGGGCTCACCCCGTCGGCCGCCCCGTGCAGGCCCAACACCGGGACCGTGATCGCGGCGGCCCGCGCCCGGTCGAGCCACTCGCCCGACACCGCACCGGCGAGCGCACCTCGACGCACGGCATCGTCGCCGTCCAGCCGGCCGCGGTGGGTCGGGCAGGAGGTCCGCAGGACCAACTCGTCGTCCCAGGCCGCGGTGGACCTGGCGTCGGCCGTAGGCAGTCCGGCGAGCACGAGCGCGTCGATCCCGGCGGTGCCCTCGGCAGCCAGCGCGGCGGCGAACAGCGCGCCGGTGTCCGAGCCCACCAGCACCCGCGGCGGCGGCCCGGTCTCCCCGGGCTCGTCGGAGGGGACGCTCTCCAGCAGCGCGCGGATCTGCGACCGCGCCCGCGCCTCGTCGACGGTGGGGTCCGACACCGCCCACACTCGGTATCCGTCGGCCGCAACGCGCCGACCGAACCGTTCGTACACCCCGGCATGCTCGCCCCGCCCGGGCACGACGACGAGAGTGCCGCGGGCCTTGATGCCCTGCGGCTCGGCCCAGGACGCGACGACGGGGACTGCACCCGCGACGGTCATGCGGGATCACCTCACGATTCCTTCAGGGTTCCTGCATCGGCGGAGCGCCGACAGGGGTGGGACAGGTTCGACCTCGGACCGGCACGGGGATGACCGGGCGCGGCAGGAGCCGCGATCAGCGGGAACAGGCCGCCGAGTGAACGGTGCCGTGGTCGATGACCCGGCGCTGCGTCAGCCGAGCCGCACGACGGACGACGGTCGGCACGGAGGGCAGAGCGCCCGTCCGGTGCGAAGTCGTCGTGCTGGCCACGCACCGAGCCAAGCCGAGCCGCGGCCCCTTGTCCAACGACGAATGTGCATCACAATCGATCAGCGAATGCGATCGGTGGTGTTAGCTTGTCGGACATGGCCGCTGTCCTGGACATCGTCGCGCTGCGCAGTGTCGTGGCGGTGGCCGACTGTGGCGGCTTCCACCGCGCGGCCGAGACTCTGATGCTGTCCCAGTCGGCGGTGAGCCAGCACGTCCGGCGGCTGGAGAAGACCATCGGTCGCCCACTGGTCCAGCGCGAGGGCCGGCTCAGCCGGTTCACCCCCGAGGGCGAGGCTCTGCTCGGGGAGGCCCGGCGGATCCTCGCCGCACACGACGCGGCGCTCGGCCGGCTCGGCGTCGGCGATCCCCGCGACTCCCTGGTCCTCGGCTCTACCGATCACGCCGCCGACGAACTGCTGCCCCGCGTCATGGACGCGCTTCAGGAGGTCTTCCCAGGCACCGCCGTCCGGTTCCGGCTCGACCGGTCCAGCCGCCTCAACGACGCCATCGACCGCGGCACGCTCGACCTCGCGATGTACATCGGCGACGTCGTCGACGGCGAGAGCGTCTCGGCCGGCGCCCTGCCGCTGACCTGGTACGCCGCCCCGGGATGGCGCCGCCCGACCGACGGGCCGATCCCCCTGGTCGTGATCGACAGCCCGTGCACGATCCGGCGGCGCGCGTTGCAGACGTTGGCGGACAACGGCCTCAGCGCCACGGTTGTCGGCGAGGCAGCGTATCTGGCCGGCGTGCTCAACGCCGCCCGCGGGGGGCTGGGCGTCGCCCTCATCGCCGATGTCGCTGCTCCGGAAGGCCTCGAGCCTTGCACCGACCTCCCGCCGGTCCCGTCGGAACGGCTGCACCTGCGGGTGCGATCAGGCTCGGACCCCCGTCTGCTCGATGCGGCGCTCCACGCGCTGAGCGCCGTGCTCCAACCCTGACCGATCGCTCCGAGTCGGCCCAAGAGAACCCCGGCCTCTCGCGGGCCCGAGGCCCCGCGCCCTGCGCGCCGACACGCTGCGTTCGATGGCGTGTCGTGGCACAGCTTCACCTCGCCAACACCGCACCCTGGAGCGCGACTGAAGGAGGTGGTGTCACAACTGGTGTCATGAGACCGGCGTGTCGTGACAGAACTGAGCAGCAATGCCGTGTTGAGCTGGGTGGGCGCGGCAGGGATCGAACCTGCGACCGCTCGGGTGTAAAGCGCGCGGCACTCCCCTCTCAGGCCTCCTACCAGCGACAATGCTGGCGCGAACTCCCCCTCCAGCCCCCTCGGCAGCACCCTTGAACGAGATTTCGTGTCATGACTGGTGTCATGAGATGCCCTACGCCGAGGTCGTCGAGCCTGACGCTCCTGACTATTTGCGCCCCCGCCGGGCCGTGTCGGTTCTGGCCTGCGAGGACGAACCGGAGCCGAGATCGTCGCAGCAGCAGGGGTGGCCTTTGCCGTGGCGCACCCCCCGGTCCGTATAACTGCCGGCAAGGAGGAGGAGCGACGCCCAGTAGCTCGGGACGCCACGCCTCAGCTGCGTCCCGCGGTCCCACACCCGGCAACCCTTTCCGCCCCTTCGGCACCGCACTGCGGGAAATGCGCAAGTCAGCCGGCTGACGTTTGCAATTTTGTGCGCAGAGCCCCTGTCTGGTCGCTAGTGGACGATCACGGTATCGGTGTCGGGAAGGGGGCGGCCTTGTTGCACGAACAGTGCGATCACCATCCCGACCAAGGCGAAGGCTGCCCCGAAGAACATGGTTGTGTGCATACCCGAGAGGAACGCCTCATCGGTGGCGATGCTGATGGCCGATGTGATCTCGGCGCCCACGCCGGTAATCGTCGGAGGGACTCCCTGTGCGACGGCCCTGGACGACTCCCCGGCAAGTTCTGAGATGAGGCTCTCGGGCACCCCGCTGACGCGCAGTCGGTCCGGGAACTGACCTGCCACGGCTCCGGCCATCACGGCGCCGAGCACGGATGTGCCGAGTACTCCCCCGATCTGGTTCGCGGTCTGGTGAACGCCCGAGGCTGCACCCGTGTGCACCTCGGGAGTGTTCATGAGAATTGCCTGCATGCCGCAGGTCATGACCAGACCGAGCCCCAGCCCGAGCACGGCGAAGGGTGCTGCGAGCTGGAGGAAGGGCCCTTGGATCTCGACGAAGCCGAACAGCAGGAAGCCGAGCGCGGCAAGTGCCATTCCGGAGACGAGCGGCATCCGGACCCCGAATCGCAGGACGATCCGACCGGCCAGTGACGACGCGACCACGTTCGCGATGCTCAGCGGGAGCACGTGCAGCCCGGCCTCGATTGGCGAGTCCCCGTTCACCTGCTGCAGGAACAGCAGCACGAAGAACAGAGACCCGACCAGCGAGAAGAAGGTGAGCACCGTGAGCCCCGCAGCCGCGCTGACCGACCTGTCGGCGAACAGGCTCAGCGGTAGGAGCGGGTTCTTCGCCCTGCGCTCGACCAACACGAAGGCCACCCCGAGCACCAAGGCCAGGGCGAGGCAGGCCACCACGACCGGGGCGGTCCAGCTCGTTTCTGGCGCGGTGATCAAGCCGAATACCAAGGCCAGCATGGTGGCCATCAGCAGCGCGACGCCGGGTACATCGAAGCGACCACCTGGGGCTGCCTCGCCCCGGCGGAGCAGCCGCAGGCCGGCAACGACGCCCACTACGGCGATCGGCGCATTGATCAGGAAGGCCCAACGCCAGCTGAGCTGCTCCACGAGCACGCCCCCGATGATCGGGCCCGCTGCCGACGAGGCGCCGATCACGGCAGCGAAGGTGGACAGGGCGATCGGCAACCGTTCCGGCGGGAACGAGAGCCGCAGCAGCGAGATGGCGTTCGTGATGATGAGTGAGCCGAACAGACCCTGTAACCCTCGTCCGACGACGGCCATCTCGACCGACACCGCCAGTCCGACGACCGCCGACGCGATCGCGAAGCCCGTCACCCCGATCAGGAAGACCCGGCGCCGGCCCCACCTGTCCCCCAGCCTCCCCGCGAGGACCAGGGTGGACGCCAGCGCCAGCAAATAGATGTTGGTGACCCATTGCAGCCCGCCCAGCGACGCGCCGAGCTGGGCGCCCAGCACCGGATTGGCCACCGCTGTGATCGTGCCGTCGAGCGCGACCAGGAATACCCCGATCGCGATCGTCACGAGCGCAAGCCAGGGATTGACCGACCGCGCTGCTTCTGACCGCACCGGGTCATCAGCGCGATCATCCTGGCCGTCGCCGTTCAGCGCTGCGCAGGAGCTCGATGGCGGGGATGAGGACACGGACTTCCTTCCGTCTCGAGGGTGAAGGTGAGATGACCGGAGAGTCAGCGCGCCGCGCGACCGTTCACCGGAGCGAGGGCGCCGACCATCTCGTACAGGCAGCGCTGGAAGAGGGCGACAGCGGATCTGACATCGTCGGCGTCGGGCGAGTCGTTGCGGCGCAACCACTCCTGCAACGCCACTCGAGAAGCAGCGGCGAGGGCGGCGACCGCGAGACGAGCACGCAGGACGTGATCGGAACCGTCTCCCAACCGACGGGCGACGGCAACGACCAACCGGTCCTCGTGGTCCGCTCCGCGCCGCAGGTTCACTGCGTAGAGGGCGGGCTCGTCCTGAACAAGGCGAGCGAGGCGGAGTCGTCGGGCAAGGGCGGGGACGGACCAGTCGGTGCCCCAACTGGCGTCGATCGCCGCCGAGAAGGCCTCCAGGATCGTCTCCTCCTCCGGACGCGCCTCGACCATCCGCAGGAAGTGGGCGTCGACCTCGTCCAGCGGCGCCATCGCGACGTCGTCCTTGGACGCGAAGTACCGGAAGAACGTGCGGGCGGACACCTCCGCCTCAGCAGCGATCTGCTCGACCGTGGTCTGGGCGTAGCCGTTCTCGAGGAACAGGCGCACAGCGGTGTCGATCAGGAGTTCATGCGTGCGTCGGCGCTTGAGCTCGCGGAGTCCGGGCGTCGAGTGCGGCACCACCCCATTCTGTCAGCCTCTGCCAGATGGCAGAAGCTGACAGGACGATGCTGTACCTCACATACGCCGGTCGAGCAGGGAGCGCGCCTCCTGCGCGGCCGGGGCCTCGGCGGCGAGGTGCGCGAGCCCGGGGGAGAGCTCCTCGCCGCGGTGCGCGACGGTCTGGGCGTAGAGCCGCCCGGCCCGGTACGACGAGCGCACCAGCGGGCCGGCCATGACGCCGGCGAAGCCGATCTGCTCGGCGGTCTCGGCGTGCGCGACGAACTCCTCGGGCTTGACCCAGCGCTCGACGGGGTGGTGGCGCTTGGAGGGGCGCAGGTACTGGGTGATCGTGATGATCTCGCAGCCGGCGTCGTGCAGGTCCTGCAGTGCGGCGGTGACCTCGTCGGGGGTCTCGCCCATGCCGAGGATGAGGTTGGACTTGGTGACCAGGCCGTCCTCGCGCGCGGCGGTGAGGACCTCGAGGGACCGCGAGTAGCGGAAGGCCGGGCGGATCCGCTTGAAGATCCGGGGCACGGTCTCGAGGTTGTGTGCGAGCACCTCGGGGCGGGAGGCGAACACCTCGGCGAGCTGCTCGGGGCGGGCGTTGAAGTCGGGGATGAGCAGCTCGACGCCGGTGCCCGGGTTCATCGCGTGGATCTGCCGGACGGTCTCGGCGTAGAGCCAGGCGCCGCCGTCGGGCAGGTCGTCCCGGGCGACGCCGGTGACGGTGGAGTAGCGCAGGCCCATCTGCTGCACGGACTCGGCGACCCGGCGGGGCTCGTCGCGGTCGAGCTCGGCGGGCTTGCCGGTGTCGATCTGGCAGAAGTCGCAGCGCCGGGTGCACTGCTCGCCCCCGATGAGGAAGGTGGCCTCGCGGTCCTCCCAGCACTCGTAGATGTTGGGGCAGCCGGCCTCCTCGCACACGGTGTGCAGGCCACCGGAGCGAACCAGGGTGGTGAGCTCCCTGTAGTGCGGACCCCGGCGAGCCCTGGTCCGGATCCACGCCGGCTTGTCCTCGATCGGGGTCTCGGCGTTGCGAACCTCCAGGCGGAGCAGCTTGCGGCCCTCGGGAGCGATGGTCACGGTGGTGCGTACCTCTCGGGACGGCGGGGCCGACCGACGGTCGTCGGCCGGCCCCGGTGGGACTGCTCTGTGGGGACTGCCCGGTGGGCGGAGCCGCTCAGACTGTCGAGACGGCCTCGGCGGACTGCGGACGGCGGCCGTGACGCATGAGCAGACCGGCCACCAGACCCACGACCGACAGCACCGCGGCGAGCACGTAGACCGCCGTGATGCCCGCGCCGCCATAGATCGGCGTGCCCTGCACGACCGTGACGACGGTCGTCAGCAGGATGGCGAAGCCCACCTGCACCGCGATGGTGGACCCCAGGCTGCCGACGACGTTGATCGTGCTCGCCGAGACCGCCTGCTGCTCGACGGGCACGGCCGCGATGACCAGGTTCGGCACCGCCGCGCTGATCAAGCCGCCACCGACGGCGTAGACGAAATACCCGATCACGACCTGCGTAGGCGTGTCGTGGGCGAATGCCAGCACGAGCGACCCGGCCGCGGCAAGGGCGAAGCCGACCCAGAGCGGGAGCCGGGCGCCGCGCCGCTCGGCCAGCCAGCCGACGACGAAGCCCATCGCCATGGAGATGACACCCGCAGGGCTGGTGTAGGCGGCCATCGCCGAGGCGGACTCGCCGAACCCGTAGGTGCCCCCCAGTTCGCGCGGGACCTGAACCACGAACGACAGCAGCACGAACTGCAGCGCGATGACACCCTGCGAGGTGAAGCTCGCGAGCATGGTGGTGACCACCGCGCGGCTGCGGACCAGGGTCAGGTCCACCAGCGGGAACTCCGGCCTGCGCTCGTAGCCGACCCAGGCCATGAAGACCAGGACGGCGACGACGAAGCAGCCCAGGGTCTTCCAGTCCGTCCAGCCCCACGTGGCGCCCTCGCCCACCCCCAGCAGCAGCACCGCGAGCGCGAGGCCCAGCAGGCCCGCCCCGGCCCAGTCGATGCGCGAGCGCACCCGCACCGGGCTCTCCGGGACCACCAGGAACACGAGGATCCCGATGGCCAGCGGGAACAGCGCGAGCGCCCAGAACACGCCCCGGTAGCCGAAGTTGTCGATCAGGACGCCGGCGATGATCGGACCGACGATCCCGGTCAGGCCGATGCCGGCGACGGAGATGCTGACCGCCATCGCGAGCATCCGCTTGGGGAAGATGTCCCGCATCAGCGAGTAGGTGATCGGGACGATGGCCAGGCCGACGCCCTCGATGGTGCGACCGACGACCACGAACGCGAAGGACGGCGCGAGCGCGACGATCGCGGACCCGACGACCATGGTCCCGGCGGCGATCAACAGCCAGCGCTTCTTGCCGTACATGTCGGCCAGCTTGCCCACCAGCGGCGCGGTGATCGCGCCGGCGAGCGAGAACGCGGTCGACACCCAGCCGATCTGGGTGGTCTGGAACGCCTCGGCCATGCCCGGGAGGGCGGGCGTCACGAGGTTGAACGCGTACGCCACCTCCTCCGACAACAGGACGAGGACGAGGAGGACGCCGATCCAGTAGGCGAGCGGGCGCTCCGGCACCGCGTTCGCCGTGACGGTGCCTCCCCCGACGGCGGGCTCTCCCGCGTCGGGAGCTCGGCCCGTGGTCGACGGTGACTGCTCGGACATGGTCGTGGCCTCTCTGCGCAACGATCCGAGGTGGCCGGCCGGGACGTAGTGGGCGTCACAGCAGGCGGCGTGGACGAACTATAGATTCGATCAGTTGATCGGGTCAACCGTTTCGGTCGACTGTTCTCGTCGCTCTGCCGCTCGGTTCAGCCGTGGGCGTGCAGAGGCTTGCCGACGAGGGCGAGATGCGCCTCGCCGACGGCCTCGGCTACGGTCGGGTGCGGGTGCACCAGGCGCGCGACCTGCGCGGCCGGCAGCCCGAGGTTGGTGATCAGCTGTCCCTCGGCGATGAGCTCGCCGACGTTCGGGCCCACCAGGTGCATCCCCAGGACGCGCCGGCCGTCGGGCTCGGCCACCAGGGTCACCGAGCCGCTCCCCGCGAGGATCTGGGTGCGGCCGTTGCCGGCGAGGTCGTAGCTCACCTCGACGGTCTCCAGGCCGCGCTCGGCGGCCTGCGCCGCGGTGAGCCCCACGGAGGCGACCTGCGGGTCGGAGTAGGTCACCCGCGGCACCCCGACGTGGTCGACGGGCTCGGGGTCGAGCCCCGCGACGAGCTCGGCGACCATGATCCCCTCCGCGAACCCGACGTGGGCGAGCTGCAGCCCTGGGCGGACGTCGCCGACGGCGAAGATCCCGTCGACCTTGGTCCGGCAGTGCTCGTCGACCGGGACGAAGCCGCGGTCGGTGTCCAGGCCCGCGGCCGCCAGGTCCAGCCCGTCGGTCGCCGGCTCCCGGCCCACCGCGACGAGCAGGACCTCTGCCTCCAGCGTGGCGCCGGAGCCGAGGGTCACCTCGACGCCCTCCTCGGTCGCCTTCACCTCGGTGACCGTGCTCCGCAGTTTCTGCGCGATCTTCCGCCGCCGGAACGCCCGCTCGAGGGCCTTCGAGCTGGACACCTGCTCGGTCGGCAGCAGGTGCGAGGCGGCCTCGACGATGGTGACCTCGACGCCGAACGAGCGCCACGCGCTGGCGAACTCGGTGCCGATCACCCCGCCGCCCAGCACCACCGCGGAGCGCGGCACCCGGTCCAGGGTCAGGGCGTGGTCGCTGGTCAGCACGCGCACGCCGTCGGGCTCGATGCCGGGGACCGACCGCGGCCGCGACCCGGTGGCCAGCACGAGCCCGCGCCGGGCGACGACGGTCCGCCCCTCGACGTCGACCGCCACCGGCGACACCAGCCGCCCGGTGCCGCGCAGGACGGTGATCCCCCGGCTGTCGACGAGCCCCTCCAGGCCGCGGTACAGCTTGTCCACCACCCGGTCCCGGTAGCTCGCGAGCCCCGCCGGGTCGATGCCCTCCAGGGTCGCGCGGACCCCGAAGGTCTCGGACTCCCGGGTGCGGTCGGCGACCTCGGCGGCCTGCAGCAGGGCCTTGGTCGGGATGCAGCCGCGATGCAGGCAGGTGCCGCCGACCTTGTCGCGCTCCACGAGCGCGACCGACAGGCCGAGGCCCGCCGCGCGCAGGGCGCAGGCGTAGCCGCCGCTCCCCCCGCCCACGACGACGACGTCGAACTCGGTCTCGGGGGTGTCGGTGTCGGGCATCAGTGCTTCCCTCCTGGTGCGGCGGCGGGGCCGCGGTCGTGGACGTAACGCCCCGGGGCAGGGTCGAGCGGGGCGAAGCCCGGCCGGAGCCGGGGGTCGAGGGCGGGGACCTCGGCGCCCGAGCGCTCGAGCAGCCACCGCGCCCAGTGCTCCCACCAGCTGCCCCGGCGGGTGTGCGCGGCCTTCGCCCAGACGTCCGGGTCCGAGTCCGTGGCGCCGTCGGTCGTGTAGGTGGCCTTGGGGTTGCCGGGCGGGTTGACCAGGGCCTGGATGTGCCCGGCGTTGCTGAGCACGTAGGTCGAGGGCCCCGACAGCAGCTGCGTGGTCCGGTAGGTGCCCCGCCACGGCGTCAGGTGGTCGTTGATCGCGCCGGTGACGTAGGTGGGCACCGTGATCCGGGACAGGTCCACCGGCGTGCCCAGGACCGTGAGCGCGCCCGGCTCGCACATCAGGTTGTCCTCGAAGCAGTCGAGGAAGGTGCGGTGCAGGGCGGCGGGCAGGTTCGTGCCGTCGGCGTTCCAGGCGAGGATGTCGAAGACCGGCGGACGCTCGCCGCGCAGCCAGTTCGCGACGACGTAGTTGAAGATCAGGTCGTTCGGTCGCATCCAGGCGAACACGGCGGCCATGCTGCGGGCGTCGATGACCCCGGCGCGGTCGGACCGGCTGCGCGCCAGCGCCAGGAGCCGGGGCGCGGAGAACGCCTCGATCGGGGCGGGCGCGTCGAAGTCCAGCAGCGTGACCGCGAGGGTGGCCGAGTGGATCCGCTCGTCGCCGAGGGCGGCCAGGTGGTTGAGCACCGTGGCGGTCAGCAGCCCACCCGCGCAGAACCCGACGACGTTGACGTCCGGGCTCCCGGTGGCCTGGCGGACGGCGTCCACCGCCGTAAGGATCTGGGCGGCGTAGTCGTCGATGCCCCACCCGCTCTGGTGCTTCTGCGGGTTGCGCCAGGACAGCAGGTGGGTGGAGACCCCCTGGAGAACGGCGTACTCGACGAAACTGCGCCCCGGCCGCAGGTCGAGGAAGTAGTAGCGGCCGATCGGTGGCGGGACCACGAGCAGCGGACGCTCGCGGACCTCGGCGGTGGTCGGCGTGTAAGCGATCAGCTCGGCCATCTCGTCGCGGCGGACCACCCAGCCCGGGGTCACCGCCATGTCCCGGCCGACCGCCAGGGCCGTGCGGTCCACCGTGGACGGCATGCCGCCGTTGTGCTGCAGGTCGTCCAGCGCGTTGCGCGCTCCGCGCACCAGACTGGCACCCGCGGTGTCGAAGGCGTGCTTGAGCGCCGCGGGGTTGCCCCACAGCTGGTTCGTCGGCGCCAGCAGCGCCTCCGCCGCCTGCACCACGAACCGCGCGCTCTCGTCGGTGCCGCGGGCCGCCTCCAGGTCCTCGAGCAGCAGGTCGAGCGAGCGGCAGGTCTGCAGGTAGAGCGATGCCACCCGGGAGTAGATCGGGCTCAGCGCCCACGCCGGGTCGGCGAACCGCCGGTCGCGCGGGTCCGGCCGGACGGTCACCGGACCGCGGACCAGCTCGACGCCCGCCTTGGCGAGCCGCACCGCCTCGCGGACCGTGGACCGGCCCTGCAGCAGGGTCCGGGCGGCTCCGCGGACGAGGTCGACGGCGGCGGGGATCGGTACCGGGTCGGTGCCGCTCACCGCGGCGACGGACTGGTCCGGGGGACTCGTGAGCCGGGGCGCGGGGACCGCCCCGTCGAGGCTGCTCCTGCCGGTGCGGGCGTCGGGTCGACCGAGGTCTCGCATAGGGGCACACTCCGTTGTGGCGAGCGGACGGGTCTCCGGAAGCCGCCGTCCACGTGCGACGACGCCGGCACTTGCATGCTCGAGGGGGCGTTCCCACCTCGGCGCCCCTCGACGGTAGAGCTGGAGGGGCACTCCCGCCAAGAGTGATTTGAACAACTGATTCAATCGTTTGTTCTGGTCAGGTGCTCCAACTCTCCGTACGGTGGGCACCCTCGACGAGCTGCGAGCAAAGGAGCCGCCATGCCCCCGACGCCCTCCCCCGCGTCCGCCCCCACGGCGACCGGCGCCGCCCCGGGGCCCGAGGCCCTCGCCGCCCTGCGTTCGCTGCTCGAGGAGCACGGCGAGCGGCCGCGCGAGCTGCGGGCGTCGCTGCTGTCCGGTGGGCGCTCCAACCTCACCTACACGGTGACCGACGGGCACCGGAGCTGGGTGCTGCGCAGGCCGCCGTTGGGCCACGTGCTCGCCACGGCCCACGACATGGGGCGGGAGTACCGCGTGATGGCCGCGCTGGCCACCACCCCCGTGCCCGTCCCCCGCACGGTGCTGCTGGACGAGGCCGGCGAGCTGCTCGGCGCGCCCTGCTACATCATGGACAAGGTCGAGGGGACCGTACTGCGCGACGGCGCCGACCTCGACGGCGTTGCACCCGGGGACCGGGCCCGCCTCGCCGAGGCCTTCGTCGACGCCCTCGCCGACCTGCACACCGTCGACCCCGCGGCGGTCGGGCTCGCCGACCTCGGCCGCCCGGACGGCTACCTGGAGCGCCAGGTCCGCCGCTGGCGCACCCAGCTGGCCGCCTCCCGGTCCCGGGAGCTGCACGACCTCGACCGGCTAGCCGAGCGCCTCGCGCAGAGCGTGCCGCCCTCGCGCGGCGGCGCGATCGTGCACGGGGACTTCCGGCTCGACAACGCCATCCTCGACCACACCGACCCGGCCCGCGTACTGGCAGTCCTCGACTGGGAGATGGCCACCATGGGCGACCCGCTCGCCGACCTCGCGCTGTTCGCCCTGTACTGGGAGGGGTGGGCGGGGTTGGACAACCCGTTCGCGGCCACGCCGACCGAGCACGGCTTCCCGACGACGCCGGGCCTGCTGGAGCGCTACGCCCGGCGCACCGGCGCCACGCTCGACGACGGGGGCTGGTACGCGGGCTTCGCCTACTTCAAGTTCGCCGCGATCTGCGAGGGCATCCACTACCGGCACGTGAGCGGCCTGACCGTCGGGGAGGGCTTCGACCGTTTCGGCGCCATGGTTCCCGAGCTCGCCCGGCGCGGCGTGGCGGCGCTCGGCCGCTGACCGTCCCTTTCGGAACCCGACCCACCGGAGACACGACCATGGACTTCTCGGCCGATCCCCGCACCGAGGAACTGAAGAAGACGCTCCTCGCGTTCATGGAGGAGCACGTCTACCCCGCCGAGCAGGCCTTCGAGCGGACCGACCCCACGCAGCCGTTCAGCTGGGAACGCCCGCCGGTGATGGCCGAGCTGCAGGCCACGGCCCGCTCGCTGGGGCTGTGGAACCTCTTCCTGCCCGACGCCGAGCACGGCGCCGGCCTCACGAACCTGCAGTACGCGCCGCTCGCGGAGATCACCGGCCGCAGCCCGCACGTGGCCCCCGAGGCGCTGAACTGCGCGGCGCCGGACACCGGGAACATCGAGCTGCTGCACATGTTCGCGACCCCGGAGCAGCGCGAGCGGTGGCTGGAGCCGCTGCTCACCGCCGAGATCCGTTCGGCCTTCTGCATGACCGAGCCGGACGTGGCCTCCTCCGACGCCTCGAACATCGCGCTGGAGATGACGCCGCTGCCGAACGGCGGGTTCCGCGTCGACGGCCGCAAGTGGTGGTCCACCGGCGCGCTGAGCAGCGACTGCCGGGTCCTACTGGTGATGGGTCGCAGCCACCCGGACGCGCCCCGCCACGAGCGGCACACGATCCTGCTGATCCCCCGGGACACCCCGGGGGTGACCTTGGCGCGCGGGCTGTCGGCCTTCGGCTACTGGGACGAGACCCACGGCGGCCACGCCGAGGTGCGGTTCGACGGCGTCGAGGTGGGCCCCGAGGCCGTCCTCGGCGAGCCCGGGAAGGGCTTCGCCCTGGCGCAGGCCCGGCTCGGGCCTGGCCGCATCCACCACTGCATGCGGCTGATCGGCATGGCGGAGCGGGCCTTCGACCTGCTCTGCGCGCGGGTCACCGAGCGCGTCGCCTTCGGCAGGCCGCTCGCCGAGCAGGGCGTGGTCCGCGAGATCATCGCGGACTCCCGGATCAAGCTCGAGCAGCTGCGCCTGCAGGTGTTGCGCTGCGCGTGGCTGATCGACACCGTGGGCGCGAAGGCGGCGGCGTCGGAGATCTCGGCCATCAAGATCGCCGCGCCGGAGACCGCCCAGTGGGTGATCGACAAGGCGCTCCACGTGCACGGGGCGGGCGGTCTCACCGCCGACCACCCGCTCGCGATGCTGTGGACCCAGGCCCGCGGCCTGCGGTTCGCCGACGGCCCCGAGGAGGTCCACCGCACCGTGCTGGCCCGCCGCGAGCTGCGGCGCTACCAGCAGGTGTGATCCCGCCGACGCGGCGGTCCGCCCCCCGGCCGCCGCGTCGCTACACTGCACCCCGGCGATGGGCTCGCCACCTGGCCGAGGCCCCGTTGCCCCGCGGTCAGGCGCCCCGCGGTCAGTCGCCGACGACGGCCACCCGGCCGCGCCTGCGGTCCGCCGCCTCCAGCCCCCCGCAGACGAAGTTCAGCAGGGCCTCGACCTGGTCGTCGTCGTGGGCGAGCGGGCCGCCCAGCATCTGCACGAGCGTCGTGACCGCGAGCGCCCAGCGCAGGACGGGGTCCGACCCGTCGCCGAAGCGCCGGCGGACCTGGGCCAGCAGCAGCGCCGACGCCTCGCTCGCCGTGCGTTCGAGCCGCTCGTCGTCACTGAGGGTGAGCTGGGCGACCACACGCAGCCAGTGCCGTCCGCGGACCGGCTCGCGCTGCAGCAGCTCGAGGTAGGGACGCGCGACGCAGAGCACCAGCTCGCGCGCCGTCGGGACCGTCGGCCTGGCCGCCAGCACCCGGGCGAGCTCGGCGACGCGGCGCAGGACTGCGTCGCCGTCGCGGACCAGGACGGCCTGCAGCAGGCCGTCGCGGGACCCGAAGTGGTAGTGCACGGCGGCCGGTGCCACGCCGGCGGCCTTGTTGATCGAGCGCACGCTGACGGCGTCCACGCCGTGCTCGGCGAACAGCTCCGCCGCGGCGTCGATCAACGCGTCGCGGGTGCGCTCCCCGTCGTGGACGGTGCGCGAGCGTGCCATCGAAGACTCCCTCCCGCCCGGGGGCGAGATGACGACGGGGACGCCGACCGCGCTCGTCGCAGGCCGACGTCCCCGTGGTTCGTGGGTTACCGCGGGCGACCGAGGTCCCGCAGGGCCTCGGTGATCGCCTCTGGGGAGGGCAGCATGGCCTCCTCGAGCGCGATCAGCTGCGGCGCGACGGCGTCCAGCGCACCCAGCCTGCGCACCCGGATCCCGGTCGGCAGCACACCGGTCGACGAGGCCTCGGCGATGCGCGCCACGATCTCGGCGCCCGGCCCCGCGGTGAGCGCAGCGTCGTGCACGACGAGCGCCGAGCCGGTCTTCGCCACCGACGCGTAGACGGTGTCCCAGTCCAGCGGAACCAGCGAACGCAGGTCGACGACCTCGACCTCGATCCCCTCAGCGGCCAGCTCCTCGGCCACCTTCAGCGACCGCTTGAGCATGTAGCCGTAGGTCACCAGGGTGACCGAGGAGCCCTCGCGGGCGAGCTTCGCCTTGCCGATCGGAACCACGTAGTCGGCGTCGGCCGGGACCATCGCCCGGTCGAACTGCAGCGGGAAGACCTGGTGGTAGAGCACCGGGTTGGGGTCCCGCACAGCGGCCTTGAGCAGGCCCTTCGCGTCCGCCGCCGTGCCCGGCACGACGACCTTCAGCCCCGGGAAGTGCATGCCCAGCACCTCGATGTTGGTGCCGTGCTCGGGACCGGAGCCCGCGTTCGGGCCGATCGGCGCGATGATCACGCTGGGGAGCGCCGGGAAGACGCCGCCGTGCATCTCGTTCCACTTGGCGAGCTTGTGGTAGACCTCGTCGCCGCCGATGAGGGTGAACCCGCCGAACCCGAGCTGCAGGATCGGCTTGAGCCCAGCCAGCGACGCACCGAGCGCCGCCCCGCACATGAACGCCTCGGTGATACCGGTGTTGAGCACGCGCCGCGCACCGAACTCGGCCGCCAGCCCGCGCTCGCCGCCGAACCAGCCGCCGTCCGCGACACCCTGGCCGAAGACGAAGACCGTCGGGTCGCGGCGCATCTCCTCCTCGATCGCCAGCCCGGTCGCCTGGGCGTAGCGGGTGCGGACGAGCTCGCGGCCCTCCAGCTCCGGCTCGGCGGGCTGCTCGCTCGGGATGAACACGTCCCGGCCCAGCACCTCGGGCCCGGCCTTCGGCTCGGTGAGCGACTGCTCGTAGGCCTTCGCGACCTCGGCGTCGGCCTCGGCGGTGAGCCGGTCCGCCGCCTCGTCGCCGATGGTGGCCCGCAGGACGTCGAGCGGGTCGCGGTAGCCCTGCAGGTGTAGGTCGCTCGTGGGGTCCGGGACGCCGTGAGCGTGGGTCTGCACCCGGTACACCCGGGCCTCGATGAGCGTGGGCCCCTCGCCGCGGCGGGCCCGCCCCACGGCCTCGGTCACGGCCTCGTACACCGCGACGGCGTCCTGGCCGTCGACGCGCACGCCCGGAATCCCGTAGGCGGCGGCCCGCTCGGCCACCGTCTCGGTGGGGCTGTGCGCCGCGAAGGGCTCGTTCACCGAGATCAGGTTGTTCTCGCAGAACAGGACCAGCGGCAGCTTCCATGTGGCGGCCTCGAGCAGGGTCTCGTGGAAGGTGCCGCGAGCCGCGGCGCCGTCCCCGAAGTCCGCGAGCGCGACCCGGTCGCTGCCCTTGATCCACTCGGCGAGGGCGGCGCCGCCGGCGAGCGGGAAGACGCTGCCCAGCGTGGCGCCCTCACCCATCAGCCCGATCTCGGGGTCGGCCCAGTGCGGCACACCGCCACCCTTGCCGCGGGTGGCCCCGGTGGTGCGCCCGAACAGGTCGCCGAAGATCGGGCCGAGGCCCATGCCCTTGCCGATCGCCCAGGCGGTGCCGCGGCCCTGGTAGAAGAGGTAGTCGTCGGTCCGCAGGGCGGCGCACGCCCCGATCGGGGCGGCCTCCTGGCCCATGCCGGGGTGGTACCAGCCGTCGAACCGGTGCTTCTTCAGGTGGTCGGTCATCGTCACGTCGACCGCGCGGGCCAGTGCCATCTGCCGGAAGACCGACTCCGCCCAGGTCTGGGACAGCTCGGGGGGAAGGGTCGCGGTCACGGTGTCTCCTCGTCGGGACGGTGTGCGGGAACCAGGTAGTCGGACAGTGACCAGGACTCGACCGCGGCGGTCAGCGTGGTGAGGTAGCGGATCGCCTCGCCGCCGTCGAGCGCGCGGTGGTCGAAGGTCAGCGACGGGCACAGCACGGAACGGATCTCCACCCGCTCCTCGGCACCCGCGCCCACCACGATCGGGACCCGGCGCAGGCCGGGCAGCCCGAGCAGGCCCACCTGCGGGGGGTTGAGCAGGGCCTCGGCCCGCAGCGACGGCCCGACCGCGCCCGGGTTGGACACGGTGAACGTGCCGCCGACGAGGTCCTCCCCGGTCAGCCCGCGACCGCGCACGCGCTCGGCGAGGTCCTTGACCGCCACGCCCAGCTCGGCCACGCCGAGCCGCTCGGCGGCCCGCACCACGGGGACCACCAGGCCGCCGGGCGAGTCCACGGCGACCCCGAGGTTGACCGTGCTCCACTGCAGCATCGCGGTCTCGGTGTAGCTGGCGTTCAGGTCCGGGTGCACCCGGAGGGCGGCGACGGCCGCCCGCATGAGGAACGCGAGCACCGACAGCTTCGCCTCGGGGTGCCCGGCGTTCCACTCCGACCGGGCGGCGAGCAGCGCCGTCATGTCCATCTGGACGTCCGCGGTCAGGCTGGGGATACGGGCGGCCGCCTCGAGGTTGCGGGCGATCGCGCGCCGCCGCGCCTTGAGCCGAACCCTGGTGTGCGGGACGTCGGCGTAGCCCTCCGGCACCACGTCCGTGGTGGGCTCGGCGGCCACCGGCGCGCTCATGCGTCCGGGCTCGACGGAACGTGCTCGGCGACCGCCTTGGCGATTACCTCGGCGTCCGCGTCCGGGTCCGCGAGCAGGGCGACCGTGGTCCCCACCGGGATCTCGGTGCCGGCCGCGACGTAGATCTTCACCAGCCGGCCCGCGGCCTCGGCCTCGAGCTCGGTGTCGACCTTGTCGGTGCTGACGTCCGCGAGGGAGTCGCCCTCCGCGATGACGTCGCCCTCGGCGACCAGCCACTCGTTGATCTCGACGTTCTCGACGGACCCGCTGAACGGGATCTTGACCTCGACGAGCTCGCTCACCGGAGACTCCTTCGCTGCAGTCGGCAAGGCCGCGGTCCGTCAGCGACCCCGGCGATTCCGAGAGAGTAGTTGAATCAAGTGATCGGGTCAATCGATCGGACGGGCCCGAATCCCCCCGCCCGAGGACGCGCGGCGCTACCGAGCGTGCGAGAGTTTCTCCACGGCCTCGGCCGCTCCGGGCGCCCACGGCACGTTATGTCCCGCGCCGGGAACGACGAGACGCTCGGCACCCAGCCGCTCCGCCACGTCGTCGCAGCCGGTCTCGAACGCCTCCGCGTGCCCGCCCGAGACGACGGTCGCGACCATCCCTGCCGCAGCGACCGCCCGGTAGTCGACCTCCGCCCGCCAGACCGGACGGGCGGAGCGGGCCAGCCCGACGTGTCGGGCCGTCTCGCGGGGCAGCGGCTCGTCGACCTCGATCTCGGCGCCCACCAGCTGCGCGAACGCCCGCAGCCAGGCACCGTCGGCCAGGTCCGCGCGCCCCTGCAGCGCCTCGAGCCCGCCCACCCACTCGCGGACGGCGGGCCGCTCGTGCACGGGCGGCAGCGGCGGGGGCTCGAGCAGGGTCAGCGACCCCACCCGGCTCGGCGCGGCGGCCGCCGCGAGCAGCGCGACGACGGCGCCGAACGAGTGCCCGACTAGGTGGACGGGCTCGTCGACGAGCGGCCCCGACAGGAGCTCGACGAGGTCCGCGGCGTCCCGCTCGTGGTCCTCGACGGCGCCGGGTTCCAGCGGCGGCCCCGGGGCGTACCCGCGCCGGGTGGGCACGAGCAGCCGGTTCCTGTCCGCAAGCCCGCGGAAGGCACGCCACGTGGCCCGCCCGCCCAGGATCGACCCGTGCACAAGTACGAGGGTCGGCCCCGCCGCGCCCCAGGTGCGCAGGTGCACGCCCCCCACACCTCAGGCGCTCTCGGCGGAGGGGCTCGACGAGGCGGTGGACGGGTGCGACGCGGCGCGCAGGATCGCGTCCAGTCCGCCTGCGACGAAGTCGACGAGCTGCGTCCGGTAGGCCGCCTCCGCCTCCGCGTCCGCATCGCCGGGGGTGCGCCCGATCATCTGGATCAGCGTGTTCAGCGCGAGCGCCACCAGCGCCGGGACCGTCTCCGGGTCGGCCTTCGGGTAGGCCTTCTCGCAGAGCTCCTTGAGCACCCGCGCCGCGGGGTCACCCTGCCGGCTCATCCGCACGTCCTGCGCGAGGCTGAGCTGGGCGATGATGCGCAGCCACCGACCACCCCCGACGGGGTCGTCGGCGAGGAGCTCGAGGTAGGGCACGGCGACGCAGTCCACGATCTCGTGGGCGGTCGGCCTGCGACGCCGCTCGACGAGCTCACCGGCCCGCGTGAGGATCTGCGGCAGGATCACTCCGCCCCGGCGGGCGAGCACCGCATCGAGCAGGGCGTCCTTCGAGCCGAAGTGGTAGTGCACCGCCGCGGGAGCGACCCCGGCCGCCTTGTTGATCGACCGGATCGACGTGGCTTCGACCCCCTCGTCGGCGAACAGCTCCTCAGCGGCCGTGATCAGTGCCAACCGTGTCTGGTCGCCGTCGAAAGGGGTGCGCTTGACGGCCATCCTGGCCTCCTCCCGCAGCTCCGGTGCACTGCGCACGGCGATACTAGCCGGTCGATCCGATCAGGTGGTCGAACCGGGCGTTCACCCCTTCTCGGCACCCAGGAACCCGGCCACCACGTCGGCGGCCTCGGCCGGGCGGTCGAAGAGCAGCAGATGACCGGCGCCCGCGACCACGTGCAGCCGCGAGTCCGGCAGCAGGGCGCTCATGACGCGCGCGTTGATCACCGGGATCGCCGGATCGTCGTCGCCGGTGAGCAGCAGGACCGGACGCCGCAGCAGCGGCAGCGTGGCCAGGCTGCTCCAGCCCGAGAGCGCCAACATCTGATAGTAGTACCCGCGCCACGACGGCGGCCGGGCGAGCCGGGCCGCGGAGTGCTCGGACATCGTGTCCGGCGCGGCCCCGCCGCCGAAAGCCGACGCCGCGTCGGCGAGCGCCGCCGCGGACCGGTAGCGGTCGAGGGTGGCCAGCACCCGGATGACGCTCGGTCGCCCCGGCACGCTGCCGATGCCGAAGTTGGTGTTGGCCAGCACCACCCGGCCCACCCGGTTCGGCACGGTCAGGGCCACCTGCTGGACGAGCAGACCGCCCCAGGAGAGACCCATGACGTCGAACTCCGAGAGACCGAGCTGCGTCATCAGCCGTGCGGCGAGGGCGCCGTGCAGGGGCAGCGGCCACGGCAGCAGCGGAGCCGGGGACTCCCCGGTGCCCGGGACGTCGTAGGCGACGGTGGTCCGGCCGGTCCGCTCGGCGAGCAGCCGCCGGAACGGCTCCCACATCTCGATGTTGCCGCCCAGCCCCATCAGCATGAGTAGCGGCCGACCGCCGTCCGGACCGGGCCGGACGTCGACGCGCACCCGCCTGCCGAGCACCTCGACGTGCCTGGGCCCGCCGGTCTCGGGCCCGGAGGCGCTGGCGGCGGACCGGAGTCGCCCCCGGGCCGGCATGACCCTCGGCTCGCTCATCGTCGCTCCCCTGGGAGGTGAATCATCTGATCGGATCAGATGATCCTGACCTATCCCGGACCGGAGCGCTACGGCACCGCCCGCAGGACCGGCAGCATGCCCGAGTCCGGCAGCGGCCGGAAGCCGACCTCGACAGGGTCGCCCACGGCGACCCGAGCCCCGCCAGACTCGACCGCGGCGAAGAACCGCAGCCCGGACTGCACCGCGAGCTCGGCCCATGCCAGCGCGTACGGGGGCTCGGCGCCGGGCAGCAGCGCCCGGTGGACCACGGTCACCGCAGCGACCACCCCGCGCGGGTCCACCTCCTCGAACGCCAGCCGCGTCCCGTGGCAGAAGGGACACCGGTACTCGGGGAAGTGGACGAACCGGCGACACCGCGCGCACCGCTGCAGCGCCAGGACACCGCGCGCCGCGGCCGCCCAGAACGGCTCGGTCAGGCCGGACGGGACCGGTGTTGGCAGCGCACCCATGGGACTACTATGCCGAGCAAGCGCTTGATCGAACAAGGCGGGTGGTGGCCATGGCGGCGCGACAGGCGTTCTCCGGGCGCGCGGCGGTGGCCGGGATCGGCATGACGAAGCTGAGCAGGCGCTCCGGCCGCAGCGTGCTCGACCAGGCGGTCGAGGCCGCCGAGGCCGCGCTGGCGGACGCCCGGCTCGCCCCGGCGGACATCGACGGCGTGCTGCTCTACCACCTCGGCGACTCGGTGCCGGTCAACGACGTGGCGCGCGCCCTCGGCGTCCCACCCGCGGTGTGGACCAACGAGATCTACGGCGGCGGGACCCAGTCCGCGTCGATCCTGGGCGACGCGGCGATGCTGGTCGACTCGGGCACCGCCCGAAACGTCCTGGTGCTGCGCGCGCTCAACGGCCGCTCCGGACAGCGGATGGGACAGGCCGGGCTGCGCCTGGGCGAGGGTGCCGAGGCCCAGTTCCTGCACCCCTACGGGATGGCGGGCCCAATCGCACTGTTCGCGCTGTCGACGAGCCGCTGGATGCACCTGACCGCCGCGCGACCGGAGGACCTGGAGGGCGTGGTCCTCGCCTCGCGCCGACTCGCAGTGAACAACCCGCGGGCGCTGCGCCGCGAGGGGATGACGAGCGAGGACTACCTCGGCGAGCCCTGGATCGCCGAGCCGCTGCGGCGCGCGGACTGCTGCCAGGAGACCGACGGGGCGGCGGCCCTGGTCGTCAGCGCCGCCGGCGCCGCCCGGCCCGGCAGCCCGGTGGTGCACGCCGTGGTGCGTGGCGGCGGGCCGGGGGCCACCGGGATGGACAAGGCGCCGGACCCGTCCTGGATCTTCACCCACTACCTGGCCGACCGGCTCTGGGAGACGGCCGGCCTGCGTCCCGCGGACGTCGACGTGTCCCTGCTCTACGACGCCTACTCCCCCATCGTGCTCCAGCAGCTCGAGGACCTCGGGTTCTGCCGCCCCGGGGAGGCGGGCGAGCTCGTCCGGTCCGGCGGAACCGACCCGAAGGGGCCGGTCCCGGTCAACCCGCACGGCGGCCTGCTCTCCGAGGGCTACGTCCACGGCCTGAACAACGTCCTGGAGGCGGTGCGGCAGCTGCGCGGCGAGGCGCAGGCGAACCAGGTCGTCGATCCGGAGTTCGCGCTGGTCACCGGGTTCGGCGGGAGCTACGGCAGCGCCGCGGTGCTGCGCCGGACCTGACGGTTCAGCCGAAGGCCGCCTCGCCGGCCGACAGCACCGCCGTCCCCCCGACGGCGGCGGCGAAGGTGCACCGCGCCGCGTCGCCCCGAGTGGTCAGCGCGAGCCGGTCCCCCGGCGTGACCGGCCCTGAGAACCGGGCCGAGAGCGTGGTCAGCTCCCACGGCTGCGCCCCGACCAGCGCCGCGACCTTTCGTGCGGCCACCCCGAGCGTGGCGAGCCCGTGCAGGATCGGCCCCGGGAAGCCCGCCGCCTTCGCGGCCTCGGGGTCGATGTGGATCAGGTGCCGGTCCCCGGTGAGCCGGTAGAGCGTGGCCTGGCCCGGGTCGGTCGCCACCTCGGCGGTGCGCTCGGGCCCCTCGACCTCGGCCCCCGCGCTCCGCGGTCCGGGGTCACCGCCCCAGCCGCCCTGTCCCGGCAGGAAGATCGAGTAGGTCGCCGAGAAGTACTCCGACTCTGCGACCACGTCGAGGATCGCGGCGCGGCCCTTGTCCCAGGCCGCGGCGATCCGGCCACGCACCTCGACGCTCCCCCGCCGCGGCAGCGGGGCGTGCACCTGGAGGGTCTGCGAGCCGTGCAGGGACCGCTCCGGGGTGAAGGCGCCCGCCGCCCCCGCCGCGTCCGCGACCCACAGCCCGAGCGGGAGCGCGAAGGTGGGCAGGACCCGCAGGTCGCGCTCGAACACCAGGGGGAGGTCGTCATGCGCGGCGCCGACCGCCAGTGCGTACAGGATCGCGTCCCGCTCCTCGTACGCGACCGTGCGCGACCCGAGGTCGGTCCCCACCATCTCCGCCAGACCCATCGTGACCTCCGTCGTCGACTTGTTGAGCTAGCGCTTGGTTGTACAGTAGGAAGGGCCGGTGGAGGGGTCAATCACCCCCGGACCGCACCGGTCCGTCATCGCCGACGCGCCCGCAGGGAGCCCCAGATGCGATTCGCCTTCACCGACGAGCAGGAGGAGCTCCGCGCCGCGCTGCGCGACCTGCTCACCGACCGCGCGCCCTCCGCGCGGGTCCGCGAGATCATGCAGACGCCGGACGGCGTGGACCGCGAGCTCTGGCGCGCGCTCGCCGAGATGGGGATCGCGGGGATGCTCGTCCCCGAGGAGTACGACGGGCTGGGCTTCGGGTTCCTCGAGCTCGCCGTCGCCCTCGAGGAGGCGGGCCGCGCCCTGCTCCCCGCGCCGCTGCTGAGCACCGCCGTGCTGGGCGTGACCGCCGTCCTGGCGGCCGAGGACCCGGCCCGCGCCGCCGAGATCCTTCCCGGCGTGGCGGCCGGGACGATCACCCTGACCGTCGCCCGCTCGGCGCCGGCCGCCTGCACCGCCGTGCTCCGGGCAGACGGCCGGTGGCGACTGACCGGGGACCTCGGGACGGTGCTCGACGGCGCGTCCGCCGATCTCGTCGTCGTCGCGGCGACGGACCCGTCGGGGGCGACGCGGCTGTTCACGGTCTCGTCGGACTCCGGCGCCCGACTGCCGACGATGGACCAGACGGTGCGGCTCGCCCATCTGGTGCTCGACGACACCCCGGCCACCCCGCTCGGCGGCGCCGGCGTCGCCGAGGCCGTCCTGGCCCGGGTCGAGCAGCTCGCGGCCGTGGGCCTCGCCCTGCTCGCCGTGGGCGGCGCGGCGACCTGCCTGGACGCCAGCGTGGAGTACGCGCGGACCCGGGTGCAGTTCGGCCGCCCGATCGGCTCGTTCCAGGCGATCCAGCACCGCTGCGCGGACATGCTGCTGGAGGTCGAGTCGGCGCGGTCCGCCGCGTACTACGCCTCGTGGTGCGCGGTGGCGGACCCGGCGGCCCTGCCCGTCTATGCGTCGGTCGCCAAGTCCTACGCCACGGAGGCCTACCGCCGGGCCGCGGGCGAGCAGATCCAGATCCACGGCGGCATCGGCTTCACCTGGGAACACGACGCCCACCTGCACCTCAAGCGGGCCGCGACCCTCGAGGCCCTGTACGGCTCCCCCACCGAGCACCGCAGGCTGCTGTGGGAGTCGCTCGCCACGTCGACCGAAGCCGGGCTTGTCGAGCCGTCGGCCAGCCGGTAACTTACCAAGCAAGCGCTTGGGTAACAGGAGGAAGTGATGGGGAATCTCCGGGTCGGCCTCGGCTACGAGCTCGAGGTCAGGGGCCGCACGAAGGCCGTCGAGCAGCAGGCCTTCGAGAACTTGGTCGCGCAGGTCCGCCTCGCCGACCAGCTCGGCTACTCGACCGCCTGGATGGTCGAGCACCACTTCACCCGGGGGTTCTCGCACTCCTCGGCGCCGGACATCGTGCTGGCGGCGCTCTCCCGGGTGACGGAGCGGATCCGGCTGGGTCTCGGTGTGGTGCTGCTGCCGTTCTCGCACCCGATCCGCACCGCGGAGCGGGTCGCGACGATGGACATCCTGTCCGGCGGCCGGATCGAGTTCGGTACCGGTCGCGGCGCGTCGCCGCTCGAGTACCAGGCCTTCCAGCGGCCGTTCGAGCAGTCCCGGCAGCTGTGGGAGGACAACCTCGACACGGTGCTGGGCATCTGGGAGGCGGACGGCGAGAACTACAGCGCCGAGCACGAGTACTGGAGCGTGCCGGACGTGGGCGTCTACCCCCGTCCGGTCCAGGAGCCGCACCCGCCGGTGTGGGTCGCCTCGACCAGCCTCGACGGCTACCTGCAGGCCGCCCGCCGCGGCTACAACCTGCTGGGCATGACGATGCTCAAGGGCATCGACGACGTGGCCGAGGACATCGCCAAGTACAAGGAGGAGCTTGCGAAGCACGGCTTCGACCCGGAGACCCGCAAGGTCGGGCTGATGATCCCGTGGCACGTCGCCCCCACCAAGGACGAGGCGTACGAGAACGCCGCGGACGCCGTCATGTGGTACATCCGCCGGCAGGTCAACCTGGTCGCCCCGCCCGACTACTACGACGCCCGGCACGCCAGCCACCGGGTCCTCGGCGCCATGGCCGCGGGCCAGTCGCAGGACGAGGCGATCGAGACCCTGCGCGACAACCTGATGATCGTGCTGGACGACGTGGGCGGCTCCCGCAAGGCGCTGCAGAAGCTGGAGGAGGCCGGGGTCACCGACCTGATCGGCCAGTTCCAGGTCGGCGGTCTGGCGAACGAGCACGTGCTCAGCTCGATCAAGCTGTTCGCGAGCGACGTTGCGGAGATCAGGTGAGCGCCCCGACCGCCGCGCCCGCGCGGTGGGTGCGCCGCGACGAGCTCGCCAAGGCCGGGCTCCGGCCCGGCACGGCGAAGGGGCTGCTGCGCATCGACCCGACCGGGTCGGTCGCCGTGCCGCTGGGCCCGACCGAGGTCCCCGAGGCCCGCGCGCTCACCGCGGAGACGCTGCAGGCCGCGGGGGTGAAGGCGAGCGACCGGGTGGTCGTCGCGCTCAACTCCGACGGCGACCTGGGCGGCGCGCTGATCGCCGAGGCGGCCGCGGAGGTCGCCGCCGCGGCGGTCGCCCCGGGACCGCGCGGCCGCATGCGACTGCTCAAGGTGATCGAAGCAGTTCGGGGGTCGGTGCTGGTCATCACCCCGACGGGCGCGGCGGACTTCCTCGCCCGGCTGCACCTGGAGTTCCTGGTCGACCCGCTCGACCTGGAGCTGCGGCTGCTGGTGCTCACCGGCGAGGTGGGCGACGAGCGCACCCGGGCGCACCTGGCCAAGGAGTTCGGGGCCACGGTCGTCGAGCTGTGGACCGACCCGGTCACCACGGTGCCGGTGGCGCGCCGGGAGGGCGACACGCTCGTCGAGACCCGGCCCGGCACCCTGCACCTGCTCGGGGCGGAGAAGGACGAGGTCACCCCCGGCGAGCCCGCGGAGATCGCCGTCGCCCACCCCTGGCTCGCCGCGCTGGCGGGCACCGGGGTGCGGACCGGCTACCTGGTGACCGCGCCCGCCGAGGGCGACGCGGTTCCGGCGCCGGCCCAGACCGGCGGCGACCTACTACTGGTGCGCGGGCGCTGGCTCTCCATCGCGGCACTCACCAAGGCGCTGCGCGGCATCGACGGGATCAGCCATTGGCGGCTCGACGTGGCCCGCGAGGGCACGCTCGACGCGGCCACGCTGACCGTGTCGTTCAACCGCGCCAGCCTGGTGCAGAACGGCATGTGGCGCGGTCGCATCCAGCAGACCCTGGCCACCCTCACACCGGTGTCGATCGCGGTCGAGATCGATCCCGAGGTCCGGGAGACGCCGCAGCCGCCGGTGATCGCCGACGCCCGCGGCCAGCACGTCGGGACCCCCTGACCAGGTTGAGGAGAACCCCATGACCGAGACCACCCACGAGCTGAACCCCGCGGACTTCCGCGCGGTCCTCGGCCACTTCGCGACCGGGGTCGTGGCGATCACCGCCGTCGACCCCGCCACAGGGCGACCGACCGGGCTCGCGGCGAACTCGTTCACCTCCGTGTCGCTCGACCCGCCGCTGGTCGCCTTCTGCGTGGCGCACACCAGCAGCACCTGGCCGCTGCTCAAGGCCGCGGGCACGTTCGTGGTGAACGTGCTGGCGGCCGAGCAGGAGCACGTGTGCCGCCAGCTCGCGGTCAAGGGCGGGGACAAGTTCGCGGGCCTCGAGTGGGAGCCCTCGCCCGGCGGCGCGCCGATCCTGGCCGAGGGCCTCGCCTGGCTGGAGGCGGACGTGGCCGCCGAGCACCCCGCCGGGGACCACACCATCGTCGTCGCGAACGTACGGCACATCTACGCGTCCGAGCGCACCCCGCTGCTGTTCTTCCGGGGCGCGTACGGCGGGATCTCGGGCTGACATGGACCTGACCTTCAGCGACGAGGACGAGGCCTTCCGCCGCGAGGCCGCCGACTGGCTGGCCGCGAACCTCACCGGCCGGTTCGCGCAGGCCCGCGGGCTCGGCGGCCCCGGCCGCGAGCACGAGGCCGTGGAGCTGCGCCGGGAGTGGGAGCGCGAGCTCGGCCGAGCGGGCTGGACCTGCCTGGGCTGGCCCAAGGAGCACGGCGGCCGCGACGCGACGCTGCCACAGCAGGTGATCTTCCACGAGGAGTACGTGCGGGCGCAGGCCCCGACCCGCGTCGGGCACATCGGCGAGGGCCTGATCGGGCCGACCCTGATCGCGCTGGGCACCGACGCGCAGAAGGAGCGGTTCCTGCCGCCGATCGCCCGCGGCGAGGAGCTGTGGTGCCAGGGCTACTCCGAGCCCGGCGCCGGCTCGGACCTGGCCGGGGTGAGCACCCGGGCGCGGCTGGTCGACGGCCGCTGGCACCTCGACGGGCAGAAGGTGTGGACCTCGCTGGCGCACGAGGCGGACTGGGCCTTCGTGCTGGCCCGCACCGAGCCCGGCTCGAAGCGCCACGCCGGGCTGTCCTACCTGCTCGTGCCGATGGACCAGCCGGGTGTGACCGTGCGGCCGATCGTGCAGCCCACCGGCACCAGCGAGTTCAACGAGGTCTTCTTCGACGACGCCGTGACCGACGCGGACTGCGTGGTCGGCGAGGTCGGGCAGGGCTGGCGGGTCGCCATGGCCACGCTGGCCTATGAGCGCGGCGCCTCCACGCTGGGCCAGCAGCTCGCCTTCCGGCACGAGTTCGACCACGTGCTGCGCCGGGCCGCCGAGCTGGGCACCACCGACGACCCGGTGCTGCGCGACAGGCTGGTGCAGTCCTGGGTGCGGCTGGAGATCATGCGGCTCAACGCGCTGCGCACCATGACCTCCCTCGGCGGCGGCGAGCCCGGCCCCGAGGTGTCGATCGCCAAGCTCTATTGGTCGAACTGGCACCGGGACTTCGGCGAGCTCGCGATGGCGGCGCTCGGCGAGCAGGCGCTGGTCGCCGAGGGCCTGCCCTACGAGCTGTCCCTGGCCCAGCGGCTGTTCCTGTTCAGCCGGGCCGACACGATCTACGCGGGGTCCAACGAGATCCAGCGCACCATCATCGCGGAGCGCACCCTCGGGCTGCCCCGCGGACCTAAGTGAGGCGAGACGCCGTGACCGTTCCCCCGTACCCGCCCGGCAGGGGCCTGCTGGAGGGCAAGATCGTGCTGGTGACCGCAGCGGCGGGCACCGGCATCGGGTTCTCCGCCGCACAGCGGATGGTCGAGGAGGGCGCCACCATCGTGGTGTCGGACCGTCACGAGCGCCGGCTCGCCGAGACCGCGGAGAAGCTCGCCGCGCTCACCGGTTCGGCGGACGAGGCGCCGCTGGCGATCCCGTGCGACGTCACCAACGAAGCCGCGGTCCAGCGGCTGATCGACGGTGTGGTCGAGCGGCACGGCCGGTTGGACGTGCTGATCAACAACGCCGGGCTCGGCGGCACCGCCGAGGTCCACGAGATGACCGACGACCAGTGGGCCAAGGTCCTCGACGTTACGCTCACCGCGACGTTCCGGGTCACCCGTGCGGCGCTCAAGGTCTTCTACGCGCAGGGCTCGGGTGTGATCGTCAACAACGCGTCCGTGCTGGGCTGGCGCGCCCAGGCCGGACAGGCCCACTACGCCGCCGCCAAGGCCGGCGTCATGGCGTTCACCCGGTGCGTTGCGATGGAGGCCGCCCCCCGGGGGGTCAGGATCAACGCGGTGGCGCCCAGCCTGGCGATGCACGCGAACCTGGCCAAGGTCACCGACGACGACCTGCTCGCGACCCTGACGTCACGGGAAGCCTTCGGGCGAGCGGCCGAGCCCTGGGAGATCGCGACCGTGATGGCCTTCCTGGCCAGCGATTACTCGACCTACCTCACCGGCGAGGTCGTGTCAGTCTCCAGCCAGCACGCCTGAGCCGTGTCGACGCTCGAGGACGACACGCCCCCGGGGATCGGCCTGGGCACCCCGATCCGCGTGGTGATCGTCTCCGCCCAACCGCTGATCCGTGGCGGCCTGCGGCACGCCCTGCGCGACGCCGAGGACGTCCGGATCGTCGGCGAGGCCGAGAAACCGCTCGACGCCGTGCACCAGGTGGGCAGGCTGCGGCCGGACGTCGTCGTCCTCGACGTCGGCCCGAACGCGGCCGGTCGGATGAGTTCCCGGCTGGTGGACGAGGTGCACCGCGCAGGTCCGCCCTGCCGCGTGCTGGCGATCGCCGACGGGCAGACACGCAGCGCGCTCGCCGGGCTGATCCGCTCCGGTGTCGCCGGGGTGCTCAGCCGTGACGGCGATCCGGCCGAGCTGCCGTCGGCGATCGGGGCAGTGCACCGCGGGGACGCGGTGTTCCGCCTCCACTACGGAGAGCCCACAGCCCGTCGGCGAGCCACACAGAGCGGTGCAGGGGGTGCCGCCCGGCTGACCGCACGCGAGCGCGAGGTCCTGCAGCTCCTGGTCACGGGCCGCACCAACCGGGAGATCGCCCTCGCTCTGCACGTCAGCGAGACGACCGCCAAGTTCCACGTGCGGAGCCTGATGACCAAGTTCGGCGCAACCCGTCGCACCGAAGTCGTGTGGCTGGCCACCCAACACGGTCTGCTCTAGGCGCGGCGAGCGGGTCAGGTTTCCGTCGTCCGGGACCGCCACGTCGAAGGCGAGGTTGTAGCCCGGTCGGGTGCGCGCAGCTCGTCGGGGCCTTTCGGGCGCGCGCTGCAGGCCAGTGCGGCGGTCCGGGCCGCCGAGGACGGAGGCGGGGTCGCCGGGCTCAGGTCGAGGACGTCCGTGAGCACGCCGCCACGCGGGCCCGTGCCACCGGGCCCGCGTGGCGGCGTGCTCCCCCGTCCGGGCGCACGTCGAACTCGGTGAGGCACGCTCCCCCGCTTCGCATGACCACGAGGTGTGCTCGTCAGGGCAGGACTATCCCGTTCGGGAAGGGGAGGCCCTCCGCGCGGCCGCCGACACGGTGCCGTCCGGCCAGATCCGGAGGAGCCGCCACCTGACGGTCGGGCCCCCGCGGACCAGGTCCATGCCGAGGTTATCCCCGTAGGAGGCCCCGTCCGGGTGACGATCATGTCGGTGGTCGTCCCGCTGGCCACCTCGGAGAGATCGGCTGCCCCACGAACCGGCCGTCGGACTCCTGCCGCAAAACCTGGCGCCCTTCATCAGGACGACCAGCAGCCGCCCGTCCGGCAGCCGGGCCAGTTCGGACGGTACGTCGTCGACCTCAAGGATCGTCTCCGGGATCGCCGCGCGGACGCGAGTCGAGTGCGAGCGACATGACGTGCCCGCCGATCATGTCGCTGAATCCCAGTCTGCCCGCCCGCCAGCAGGAAACCCCAGGCCACACGACACCGTCCACCACGGGCCGCCGGGCTCAGGGCAGCCAGCCGCCACTCACCACCAGGGTCTGGCCGGTGATGTAGTCGGCGTCGGGCGAGCACAGCAGGTACACCGCGCCGGCGACATCCTCGGGCGTGCCGATCCGCCCCACCGGGATGTGGGACTCGAGCTTCTGCAGGGGGATGTCGACCAGCTCGGTCCGGCGTCCGCCGACATCGATCGTCTCCACCCCGTCCGCGCGCCCCTCGGTCAGCCTGGTCCTGATCAGCCCGGGTGCGACGGCGTTCACGGTCACCCCGTACCGGCCCCACTCCTTCGCCAACGTCGCCGTCAGGCCGTGCACACCAGCCTTGGCGGCGGCGTAGCTCGCCGAGCCCGGGGAACCGGCGACGCCCGCGACCGACGACACGGTGACCACCTTGCGGACGTGGTCCGCGGGCCGCGTCAGCAGGGGCCCGGCCGCCCGCAGGATCCGAAACGGTGCGGTGAGCAGGGTGTCGAGCATCGGGGTCCACTTCGCGTCGGACATCTCCAGCACCGGTGCGTAGGTCCCGTACCCGGCGTTGTTCACGACCACGTCGAGGGTCCCGAAGGCGTCGACCGCCGCGGCGACGAGCCGGTCCGGCGTGTCCGGCGCGGTCACGTCCGCGGGACAGCCCACGGCCCCGACCCCGAGGCCCGCCAGCTCAGCGACCGCCGCCTCGGTGGCAGCGGGGTCGACGTCGTTCACGACCACGGCCGCCCCGGCCTCGGCGAGCCTGCGGGCGATCGCAAACCCGATCCCTCGCGCGGCCCCGGTCACCAGGGCGACCCTGCCCTTCAGCACGGCTCAGCCCGCGCCGTACACGGGTTCGGGAGCCGGCGACTCGGCGAGCAGTTCGGTGACCGCCTTGCCGACCTGGGCCGGGTCCCAGCGGGCGCCGTTGTCGACCTCGGGTCCGTGCCGGTAGCCCGTCGCGACCGAGATCCGGCCGCCCTCGACCTCGAACACCCGGCCGGTGACCCCGGCGGACTCCGCGCTGCCCAGCCACACGACCAGCGGCGCGACGTTCTCCGGGGCGGCGGCGTCGAAGCCGGACTCTGGCTTCTCGAGGTGGGCGAAGATGCCCTCGGTCATCCGGGTCCGGGCCGCGGGGGCGATCGCGTTCACCGTGACGCCGTAGCGGGCGAGCTCGGCCGACGCCACCAGCGTCAGCCCGAGGATGCCCGCCTTCGCCGACGAGTAGTTGCCCTGCCCGACGCTGCCCAGCAGCCCGGCGCCCGAGCTGGTGTTGATCACCCGCGCGTTGACCTTCTCCCCCGCCTTGGTCTGCTCGCGCCAGTACCCGGCCGCGTGCCGCAGGGTGAGGAAGTGACCGGTCAGGTGCACCCGGACCACGTCCTCCCACTCCTGCAGGGAGGTCGACACCAGCATCCGGTCGCGGACGAAGCCCGCGTTGTTGACCAGCACGTCGAGCCGGCCGAACTCGGTCACCGCGGTCCGGACCAGCTCCTCGGCGCCCTCCCAGGTCGCGATGTCGCTGCGGTTCGCGATCGCGCGCCCGCCCGCGGCGACGATCTCGTCGACCACGTCCTGGGCCGGCCCGTCGGAGCCGCCGGACCCGTCGTTGCCCACCCCGATGTCGTTGACGACGACGGCGGCGCCCTGGCGGGCGAACTCCAGCGCGTGCCCGCGCCCGATCCCCCGGCCTGCCCCGGTCACGATCACCACGCGGCCCTCGACGAGGCCCGGTCCGTTCCTGGTCATGCGTTGCTCCCGCTCTGTGCGTGGTTGGTGGTCGCAGCATCGAGGAAGGCGGGCCGCTCGCCGCCGCCGTGCAGCAGCAGCGACGCACCGCTGACGTAGGCCGCGCCCGCCGACCCCAGGTAGAGACACACGTCCCCGACGTCCTCGGGGCAGGCCATCCGCCCCAGCGGTACGGTGCGCGCGACCGCCGCGACCCCCTCGGCGTCGCCGTAGTGGAGATCGGCGGACTCGGTCTGCACCAGCCCGACCGTCACCGTGTTGACCCGGACCCGCGGCGCCCACTCCACGGCGAGCGAACGGGCCAGGTTGTCCAGTCCCGCCTTGGCCGCGCCGTAGGCCGCCGTGCCGGGCGAGGGCCGAACCCCGGAGACGCTGCCGATCATGATGATCGAGCCGCCCCCCTCCTGCTCCTGCATCACGCGGTTCGCGGCCTGTGCCACGTGCAGCGGGGCGAGCAGGTTCAGCTCGACGACCCGCTGGTGCAGCCGGGGCGACGCGGTGTCCGCCGTGGCGAAGGGGGCCCCGCCGGCGTTGTTCACGACGACGTCGAGCCGGCCGTGCCGCGCGACGACCTGCTCGACCAGCCCGGCGGCCTCCGCCGGGTCCCGCACGTCCGCGGTGACCACGTCCGCACGCCTGCCGTCGACCTTCGGGACGGCGGCAGGGACCCCCCGCGCCCCCGCCACCACCGTGGCCCCGGCCGCCAGGAAGCGGCGGGTGATCCCGGCGCCGACCCCCCGGACACCGCCGGTCACCAGCACGACCCGGCCCTCGTAGTCGTATCGGACCGCCGGCCCCCATGCCTGCGCCATCGCCGCTTCCCCATCCTCGTCGGTCGGTTCCGGAACAGCCTCGCAAGGGATGGTGATTTGAGCAAGCACTTGGTTAAACTCCGCACATGGGCATCACCGCCACCACCGACGCGGGCGTCGCCGAGATCGTTCTCGACAAACCGCCCGTCAACGCATTCACCGTCGCCGACTGGTACGCGATCGCCGACGCCGTCACCGCGGCGGGCCGGGACCCGGCCGTCACCGCGGTCGTCCTGCGCGCGGAGGGACGCGCCTTCTGCGCCGGGGTCGACATCAAGGAGATCCAGGCGGAGGGCGACGTCGCGCTCGTCGGGGCCAACCGGGGCTGCTACGCGGCCTTCAACGCGGTCTACGACTGCCAGGTCCCCGTGATCGCCGCGGTGCAGGGCTACTGCCTGGGCGGCGGCATCGGCCTGGTCGGCAACGCCGACATCGTGGTGGCCTCGAGCGACGCGGTCTTCGGCCTGCCCGAGGTCGACCGCGGCGCGCTCGGCGCGGCCACCCACCTGTCCCGGCTGGTCCCCCAGCAGGTCATGCGGATGATGGTCTACACCTGCCGCAACCTGAGCGCCGAGGAGCTGGCCCGCTACGGCGCCCTGCTCGACGTGGTGCCCCGCGAGCAGCTGCGCGACACCGCGCTCGGCCTCGCCCGCGACATCGCGACCCGCAACGGCTACGTCATCCGGCGGGCCAAGGAGTCGCTCAACGGGATCGACCCGGTCGACGTCCACAAGAGCTACCGCTACGAGCAGGGCTTCACCTACGAGCTGCACGTCTCTGGGGTGGCCGACGAGCACCGCGCCGCGTTCGTGGAAAAGCGCGACCGCGACGACAGCCGCACCCCCTCCGGAAAGGAGCCCGCACGTGGCTGACAAGACCGCGACGATCGACGAGGCCGTCGCCCTCGTCCCGGACGGCGCCACCGTCGGCATCGGCGGGTGGGGCTCGCGACGCAAGCCGATGGCCCTGGTCCGCGCCCTGGCGAACTCCTCAGTGCGCGACCTGACCGTGGTCTCCTACGGCGGCCCGGACGTCGGGCTGCTGCTGGCCGCCGGGAAGGTCCGCAGGCTGGTCACCGGGTTCGTCACGCTGGACTCGATCCCGCTCGAGCCGCACTTCCAGCGGGCCCGCGCCGAGGGCACGGTGGAGCTGACCGAGTGGGACGAGGGCATGTTCCAGTGGGGCCTGCTGGCCGCTTCGCACCGGCTGCCGTTCCTGCCGATGCGCGCGGGCCTGGGCTCGGACGTGCCGCGGTTGGACACCAGCCTGCGCACGGTCACCTCCCCCTACGCGGACGGCGAGGAGCTCACCGCGGTACCCGCGCTCACGCTCGACGTGGCGCTGGTCCACCAGAACCGGGCCGACGCCCGCGGCAACGCCCAGTACCTGGGCCCGGACCCGTACTTCGACGACCTGTTCGTGCTCGCCGCGACCACGAGCATCGTCTCGACCGAGCGGATCGTGCCGACCGACCAGCTGCTCAAGGAGGGCCCGCTGCAGAGCCTGCGGATCCCCCGGCTCGCGGTCGACGCGGTCGTCGAGACACCCGGTGGCGGGCACTTCACCACCGCCGCCCCGGACTACGAGCGCGACGAGCGCTTCCAGAAGGCCTACGCCGCCGCGGCGAAGGACCCGGAGGCCTGGCCCGCCTTCCACGAGCGCCACTTCGCCGGCGACGAGGCCCACTACCAGCGGTCGGTGGACGCGTTCCACGCCGAGAACGGGAGCAGCCGACCGTGAGCACCCCCACCACGACGGTCACCCGCGCCGAGGTCTGCGTCGCCGCCTGCGCGGACGCCTGGGCAGGCGACGGTGAGATCCTCGCCAGCCCGATGGGCCTGGTCCCCACGATCGGCGCCCGGCTCTGCCGGCTGACCACGAACCCCGATCTCGTCCTGTCCGACGGCGAGGCCCTGCTGCTCGGCGAGGTCCCGCCCGTCGGCACCCCGCCCGCGGTCGTGGAGGGCTGGCTGCCGTTCCGCACGGTGTTCGACGTCGTCGCCTACGGCAAGCGGCACGTGATGATGGGCGCGAGCCAGCTCGACCGGTACGGCAACCAGAACATCTCCGCGATCGGCGACTGGGCGAAACCGAAGCGCCAGCTCCTGGGCGTGCGCGGCGCGCCCGGCAACACCGTGAACAACCCCACCAGCTACTGGGTGCCCAAGCACTCCACCCGCGTCTTTGTCCCGGCGGTGGACGTGGTGAGCGGAGTGGGCAACGACCGGGCCGCCGCGGCACCGGCGTCCGCGCGCCGGTTCCACGATCTGCGGGTCGTGGTGACCGACCTCGCCGTGCTGGACTACGACCCGGCCGGACTGCTGCGGCTGCGGTCGGTCCACCCGGGCGTGACCGTCGACCAGGTGCAGGAGGCGACCGGCTTCGAGCTCGTGCTCACCGGCGAGGTGCCCACCACCCGCGAGCCCGACGCCGAGGAGCTGCGGATTATCCGCGAGGTACTCGACCCGCGGGGCGCCCGGGACCGCGAGGTGCCGCCGGCCTGATTTCGACCTGTTCGTCCGGAGGGGCCGATGCGCACGAGGCGCATCGGCCCCTCCTTGCGTTGACAGCTCCCGAGACCGTCCCTACGATTTGAGCAAGCGCTTGGTTGGAGGATGCGATGGGGCGAACCATTCAGGCAGTGCCGGACACGGACGAGGAGCGGGTCTTCGATTCTGTGCCGGAGGCGGTCGCGGCGATCGCCCGCGGCGGCATCGTCGTGGTCGTCGACGACGAGTCCCGCGAGAACGAGGGCGACCTTGTGATGGCGGCGGAGTTCGCCACCACGGCGACGACCGCCTTCTTCGTACGGCACACCTCGGGCTTCCTCTGCGTCGCCATGCCCGACTCGCGCGCCGACGCCCTCGAGCTGCCGCTGATGGTGCCGGACGAGTCCAACGGCGAGTCGCTGCGCACGGCCTTCACCGTGTCGGTCGACGCCGCCGAGGGCGTGACGACCGGGATCTCGGCGCGAGACCGCGGCCGCACGATCCGGCTGCTGGCCGACCCAGACTGCTCCCCCGACGACCTGGTGCGCCCCGGCCACGTAATGGCCTTGCGCGCCCGGTCCGGCGGAGTGCTGGAGCGCCCGGGCCACACCGAGGCGACCGTCGACCTGTGCACCTTGGCCGGCGCGGCGCCCGTCGGGCTGCTGTGCGAGCTGCTCGCCGAGGACGGGGAGATGGCCCGCAGGCCCGCGCTGCTCGCGTTCGCCCGCGAGCACGACCTGCCGATCATCACCGTGGCCCAGATCGCCGCCCACCGCAGACGGCTGGAGTCCGGTGTGGTCGAGGTCGCGACCTGCACCCTGCCCACCCGCGTGGGGACCTTCGCAGCCCACGCCTTCCGCGGAGCGGACGGCACCGAGCACCTCGCGTTGGTGCACGGCGACCCGGCCGCGGATTCCACGCCGCTGGTTCGCCTGCACAGCGAATGCCTCACCGGGGACGTCCTGGGCTCGGTGCGCTGCGACTGCGGCTCCCAGCTGGAGGACGCGCTCGACACGATCGTCGCCGCAGGGTCGGGGGTGCTGCTCTACCACCGCGGGCACGAGGGTCGCGGAATCGGGCTGGCCGCGAAGATCGCCGCCTACGCGTTGCAGGAGCGGGGCCACGACACCGTCGACGCCAACCTGGCGCTGGGCCTGCCCGCCGACGCGCGCGAGTACGGCACCGCCGCCGGGATGCTTCACCACCTGGGCCTCGCCCGGGTGCGCCTGCTGACCAACAACCCCGACAAGGTCGACGCGCTGCGGGCGGCCGGGATCGACGTCGTCGAGCGGGTGGCCCGGCCCAGTGCAGTCACCGCCGAGAACGTGGCCTACCTCCGCACCAAGAACGAGCGGATGGGGCACCGGATCGCCGTGCTCACCGGTACCTGACAGCGCACACGGGAAAGGGCTCGCCCCGCGGGGCGAGCCCTTTCCCGTCGGTCAGAGTGCGCGCAGCTTGGGCAGGACGTCCTCGGCGAACTGGGTGAGGAAGCGCTCCTGGTCGTGGCCGGGGCCGTGGAAGACCAGGTGGTTGAGCCCCGCGTCGAGGTAGGGCTTGATCTGCGCGACGGCCTCGTCCGGGTCCGACGCCACGATCCAGCGTCTGGCCACCTGCTCGATCGGCAGCTCATCGGCCAGGCGCTCCATCTCCTGCGCGCTGTTCACCGAGTGCTTCTGCTCCGCGGTCAACGACAACGGCGCCCAGAACCGGGTGTTCTCCAACGCCACGTCCGCGTCCCGGTCATACGACATCTTGATCTCGATGGTCCGGTCGATCGAGCCGGGGTCACGGGACTCCTTCTCCGCGCCCTCGGTCACCGCCGGCATCAGCTTTTCGGTGTAGAGGTCCATGCCCTTGCCCGAGGTGCAGATCATGCCGTCGCCCTGACGGCCGGCATACCGCGCCACCTGCGGGCCACCCGCGGCGATGTAGACCGGGACGAGCTTCTCCGGCTTGTCGTAGATCGACGCGTTGACCAGCGTGTAGTACTCGCCGGCGAAGTCGACCTCGGCCTCGGTCCATAACAGCCGCATCAACTTCACCGCCTCGCGCAGCCGCGCGTAGCGCTCCTTGAACTCCGGCCACTCCCGACCCGACACCGCCACCTCGTTGAGCGCTTCACCCGTACCGGCACCCAGGATGACCCGGTCGCCGGTGAGCAGCGCCATGGTGGCGAAGGTCTGCGCCATCACCGCCGGGTTGTAGCGGAAGGTCGGCGTGGTCACCGACGTCCCGATCAGGACACGTGAGGTCCGCTCCCCCACCGCCGCCATCCATGTCAAGGCCGACGGCGCATGCCCGCCCTCGTGCCGCCACGGCAGGAAGTGGTCCGACACCCAGACGCTGTCGAGCCCGACCTCCTCCGCGCGCACCGCGTACTCCACCAGATCCCGGGGCCCGAACTGCTCCGCCGAGGCCTTGTACCCGATCGTGAGTTCCACGCTGCTATCTCCGTCCTCGATGGCCTGATCACACCCCGCGCAGGGTGAGCTCCTCGGGCCCGTGCATGGAGGCGAAGCCCTCGGGGAAGCGCGGTCGCGCAGCCAGCTCCACGGCGTCGAACCGGTCGAGGAAGGCCGCGAGCGCGATCGCCATCTCCGCACGCGCCAACGCGTGGCCCAGGCAGAGGTGCGCGCCGTGCCCGAATCCGAGTTGGCGGCCCACCCCGTCGCGCCGTGGATCCATCCGGTGCGGAGAGGGGAACGCCTCGGGATCCCGGTTGGCCGCGAAGACGTTCACGGCCAGCAGGGTGCCCGCGGGGATGTCGACCCCGAGATGGTGAACGTCGGCGGTCGCCCTGCGCAGGAGGATGTGCAGTGCCGGTCGTAGCCGCATCGACTCCTCCACCACTGCCGGGATCAGGTCGCGCTCAGCCCTGAGCTGCGCCCACATCCCCTGCTCGACGACGAGCTCGACGATCGACGCGAACTGGTAGCGGGTCGTGTCGTGCCCGGCGAAGAGCAGGTTGAGCAGTGCGCCCTCCAGCTCGCTCTCGGTCAGCCGTCCCTCCGGGCCCGAAGCCTGGACCAACGCGCTGACCATGTCGTCGGACGGATGCCGCCGCCGACGGTCGATGAGGTCGCGAAGATAGGCTCGGAGGCCCTCGATCGCTGCGTCGATGACCGGGGTGTGAGGCGCCAACGGGATGGCGGCGAGCAGCCCCAGATCCATGAGCCATCCACGGAACAGCTCGACGTCGTCACCGGGCACCCCGAGGAGCGAGCAGAGGACTGCGACGGGGAATCGCCCACTGAATCGTTCGACGAGGTCGAACGGCTCGTCGGACGGCAGGCGCGCGACCGACTCCCGGGCGAGCGCCGTCATCTCCGGGGTGAGGGCGGAGATGCGGCGACGGGTGAAGGCCCGGTGCAGCACCCGCCGAATGCGATCGTGGCGGGCGCCCTCGATCATCGGTAGCGAGCCCTCCGTCGCCCACCACATGATCGGATCGGAGGCGCCGAGGTTCTCGTAGTAGCCGGCCCCGATCGAGTCCAGTGCCGGGTCGACGCACATCGCCCGGGCCATGGCGTACGACAGGACCTCGACTCCCCGCACCGTCCGGACCAGCGGACCATGGGCTCGCAGCCTGTCGCAGGCCCCTGCGGGATCCGCGGTCAGGTCCTCCCCCGGCAGGTCGACCTCGGGCAGCGAGAGCGAAAAGAGTTCCCTGGTCGTCGACACCGCGATCAGCTCCTCCGGTAGACGACGAACAGGTTGCCCCAGGGGTCCCGCAGGACCGCGCGGGTCTCGTGCGGGCCCTGCTCCACATCCCGGATCACCGAGGCGCCTGCTGCGACCGCGGCCCGTACGGCGTCGGCGACATCCGCCACCCGCAGCGACGCGGCGACGCGGCCGGCGGTGACGTCCTCCTCCGCGCCGGCGAGCGCGAAGCTCGTCCCGCCGCCGTCGAGCATCGCGAAGCGGCTACCGTCCTGGAACTTCACCGGCAGGCCGAGGGCCTTGCCGTAGAACGCGACTGCTCCGTCCACATCAGACGTCGGGTACAGCACGTTCCCCACCGTCGGCTGGTCACTCACTTCGCTGCTCCTGCTCCGCCGCGCGCCGCGTCCGCGGAGCGTTCGGCCTCGTACCGGTTGCGGGCGCGCTCGTTCGCGGCTGTCAGCGCCTTCTGGAACTCGTTCTCCGAGCCCGAGAAGGTCGTCCAGTTCTCCACCCGACGGCGGCTGGAGTCCTGGAAGTGGGGGGCGACCTCGCGGGCGAACAGCTCGTAGGAGTCGAACGTGTCCCGCGGATTGGCCCAGTCGAGCACCCGGATCAGGTGGGTGCCGTAGCCCCCGGAGATCTCCTGCATGCGCTCGATGTGCTCGATGGCGTCCTCCGGGGTGCCGACCACCCCGAGCTCGGAGGCCCGGAAGATGTCCAGCCACGGCGCGTCGGCGGGCAGCCCGGAGGTGTCCAGCACCGCCTGCAGGAAGCTTGCGTCCCGCAGCGCGTAGCGCGCCGCGTGGTCGATGCCGTAGGCGACCTGCCGCTCGGCCTCCTCGCGCGTGGGCGCGATGTGGATGCAGCTGACCAGCCGCCAGTCCTTGCGGTCCGGCTCGGCCTTGCCGTGGCGGGCGAGCTGCTCGCTGTACATGTTCCAGTGCGAGGCCAGGACCTTCTGCCCCGCGGGGGTGGCCGCGGCCAGCGCCAGCATCGGGAGCCCGTAGCGCCCGGCCAGGTTCGCTCCGGCCGGGGAGATCACCGCGGTCACGGCGATCTCCGGGTGCGGGCGGGTGTAGGGCAGCATCTGCAGCTGGGCCTGGTTGAGCTCGAACCAGTCGGTCTTGCGGTCGATCAGCCCCTCCTCGGTGAACAGCGCGAGGATCGCCTCGAGGGACTCCTCCATCCGCTCCCGCAGCGAGGTGTAGTCCAGGCCCATCATCGCGGCGTCCGAGGGCAGCGCCCCCGGCCCCACGCCCACGATGAGCCTGCCGTGGGTCAGGTGGTCGAGCAGCGTGATCCGCTCGGCGACCATCAGCGGGTGGTGGTAGGGCAGTGAGATCACGCCGGTGCCCAACTTGATGTTCTTGGTGCGCTGGGCGGCCGCGGCGATGAACAGCTCCGGCGAGGAGATGATCTCCCACCCGCTGGAGTGGTGCTCCCCGATGAACGCCTCGTCGAACCCGATCTTGTCCAGGTGCTCGACGAACTCGAGGTCCCGGTCGAGGTCCCAGGTCGGATTGTTGCTGGGCTTGTGCTCCGGCCCCAGGAAGACCCCGAACTTCATCCGGCGACGAACGTCAGCGTTCATTGTGGGGCGACTCCCATCATTGCGGCGCCTGCAAGGTCCGAGACGAACCGGCGAAAGACTGGTGACCAATCGCTTGCTTGGTAGACTGGCAGTCTCGCCGCTGAGGTGTCAAGGCGGCCGGACGAGCATTTGTAGGAGGAGCACATGTCAGGACTGCAGGGCAAGGTCGCCCTGATCACCGGGGCGGCACGCGGACAGGGGCGGTCGCACGCGATCCGGCTCGCCGAGGACGGCGCGGACATCATCGCGATCGACGTCGCCGAGGACATCCCGACCGTTCCGTTCCCGGGCGCCACCCCCGAGGACCTCGCCGAGACCGTCTCGCTGGTGGAGAAGCTCGACCGGCGGATCGTCGCCCGCCAGGTGGACGTGCGGGACGTCTCCGCACTGACCGAGGCCGTCTCGGACGGGGTCACGGAGCTGGGCGGGCGGCTGGACATCGTGCTGGCCAACGCGGGCATCTTCGGCACCCCGGGCAAGGTCTGGGAGATGTCCGACGAGCTGTGGCAGACCACGATCGACGTCAACCTGACGGGCGTGTTCACCACCGTCCGCGCGGCGGTCCCGCACATGCTCGCCGCGGGCAACGGCGGCTCGATCGTGCTCACCAGCTCGGCAGCGGGTCTCAAGGGCGTCCCGAACTACGGCAACTACGCCGCGGCCAAGCACGGCGTCACCGGCCTGGCCAAGACCCTCGCCATGGAGCTCGCCGAGCACGGCATCCGGGTCAACAGCGTGCACCCGGGCAGCGTGGACACCACGATGATCATCAACGACACCACGTTCAAGGTGTTCGCCCCGGACCTGGAGCACCCCACCAAGGAGGACGTGTCGGCCAACTTCGCCACCACGAACCTGCTGCCGATCCCTTGGTTGGAGCCGCGGGACATCTCCAACGCCGTCGCCTGGCTGGTGTCGGACGAGGCCCGCTACGTCACCGGCATCCAGCTCCCGGTGGATGCGGGCATGAACGCCAAATAGCCGATCGCGGTTCGTAGGTGCCGGATCCGGCACCTACGAACCGCGATCGAGGCCGCTCAGGGGTAGCGGACAGGGCGGCGGTCGCCCAGGAGGACGCGCAGGACCTCGCGGCGGCCGGCCTCGGCGGTGCCCCACTCCGGCAGTAGCGACCAGATGCGCTTGAGCCAGAGCTGCAGGTCCAGCTCATCGGTGTAGCCGATGCCGCCGTGCACCTGCAGGGCCGTGCCGGCAGCCAGCCTCGCCGCGTCCGCCGCCGCGGTCTTCGCCGCGACCGCGTCCCGGTCCGCCACCGGCCCACCGTCACCGTCGAGCTGCAGGCCCGCCCGCAGGACGAGCGGGCGGGCGAAGTCCAGGGCGATCCGGACGGTCGCGAGCTGGTGCTTCACCGCCTGGTAGGAGCCGATCACCCGGCCGAACTGGGCACGCTCCTGCGCATAGGCCACGGCCTGGTCGAGCACCGCCGCGCCCGCGCCCACGAGCTGGGCCGCGGTCGTCACGGCACCGGCCCGGCGCAACGCCGCCGCGGCGGCCTCGCCCTGCGCGAGGAGCTCACTGGCCGACTCCGCGACCGCGAAGTGCCTGCGGGTCGGGTCGACGCCGGGCTGGGCGGTGAGCGTCAGGTCGGCCGCGGCCGAGCCGACCACGCCGTCCGGTCCCGCGGCGAGCACGAGGTGCGCCAGGTCGGCGTCGACGACCAGGCCGCCGGGGTCGGTGCGCACCCCGATGACGGCGTCGCCCTCGGCGAGGCGGGCGAGCCACGGCTTCGCGGCCGCGCCGCCCCAGCGGCCCAGCACGTGCCCGGCGACCAGCGCGGTCTCGGCGACCGGCCCGGGCACGGTGTGCCTGCCGAGCTGCTCGGCGACCAGCACCGTCTCGACCCCGCCCAGCCCGAGCCCGCCCCGGTCCTCCGGCACGAGCGCGCCAAACACGCCGAGGTCGCGCAGCCGGCCCCAGAGGGCACCCGTGCGCTCCCCCGGGTCCACCACGACCTTGCGCAGCCGCTCGCCCGTCGCCTCCGCGGTGAGCAGCTCGCTCACCCCGTCGGCGAGGGCCTGCTGGTCCTCACTGAGCGCGAACCTCACTGCGTCACTCCTCGCGGCTCCCGCGGCAGGCCCAGCAGCCGCTCGGCGATCACGTTGCGTTGGATCTCGTTGGTGCCCGCGTAGATCGGGCCGGCCAGCGAGAACAGGTACCCGTCGAGCCACCGGCCGCCGTCGACCGCGGCCGGTGCCCCGGCGTCGAGCGGACCCAGCGGTCCGAGCAGCTCCAGCGCGGTCTCGTGCATGGCGATGTCCAGCTCGGACCAGAAGACCTTGTTCACGCTGGCCGAGACGCCCAGGTCCCCGCCCTCGGCGAGGGTCGTGGCGCTGGCGAAGGTGTAGAGCCGGTAGGCGTCGGCCTGGATCCAGGCCTTCGCGACGGCGTCGGCGGCGGCGGGGTGCGCGTCCGGGCCGACCCGGTCGAGCAGGTCGACGAGCCGGTCCGCGGTCGCCATGAACCGGCCCGGGCTACGCAGGTACATGCCGCGCTCCGAGGCCGCGGTCGCCATGGCGACCGACCAGCCCTGCCCCACCCCGCCGAGCACGTCGACGTCGGGGACGAAGACCTCGTCGAAGAAGATCTCCGCGAACCCCGTCTCGCCGTCGAGCTGGCGGATCGGGCGCACCGAAACGCCCTCGGCGGTGAGCGGGAAGAGGAAGTAGGTCAGGCCGCGGTGCTTCGTGGAGCCGGGCTCGGAGCGGAACAGCCCGAACCCCTGGTCGGCGAAGGCCGCCCGCGAGCTCCAGGTCTTCTGCCCCGACAGCCGCCAGCCGCCCTCCACCCGGGTCGCGGTGGAGCGGATCGCGGCGAGGTCGCTGCCCGCGCCGGGCTCCGACCATGCCTGCGCCCAGATCGACTCGGCGGAGGAGATGCCGGGCAGGTAGCGGGCGCGCTGCTCGGGCGTGCCGTGCTCCAGCAGGGTCGGGCCCAGCAGGAACAGCCCGTTCTGCGACACCCGTCCGGGAGCGCCCGCCGCGTAGTACTCCTCCTCGAACAGCAGCCACTGCAGCAGGGATACCCCTCGGCCGCCGTACTCGGTGGGCCAGTGCACCGCCGACCAGCCCGCGGCGTCGAGCTCCCGCTCCCACGCGCGGTGCGCGGCGAACCCCTCCGCGGTGTCCAGCGACGGCAGCGGCTCGGTGGGCACGTGGGCCGCCAGCCACTCGCGGGCCTCGAGCCGGAACCGCTCGTCGGCCTCGTCGAAGGTCAGGTCCATCGCGCTCACCCCCCGGTCCGCGTGCGGCGCAGCTCGGCCGTCGCCACCTCGTCGGGCCGCCCGGTCGCGTCGAGGACGACGCCGTAGTCCCGCGCCGCCGCCGCGGCGGTGATCCGGTGGGCGGCGACGTCCGCGACCACCTCGGCCACCGGCCGGTCCTCGGGGCGGCCGATGCCGCCCCCACCGGTCGTCTCGACGACGAACGCCTCACCCGCCGCGAAGTGCTCGTTGTTGACCTTGGCCGCCAGCCGGACCAGCTCGCCGTCGACCGTGCGCTTGAAGAACCCGCCGGGCACGCCGGGCCGCCCGCCGTCGCGGCCGGGCGGGCCGTTGCGCAGCCGGTCCCCACGCGTCGTCACGTGCGCGTCGGCGAGCAGCCGGAACACCGTGCGGGTGCCCAGCCCGCCACGCCACCGGCCGGGTCCGCCGGAGTCCGGCAGGTACTCGACCTCCTCGACGACCAGCGGGCAGCGGACCTCGACCGGCTCCACCTGGGGGACGGAGTTGCGCCCGAGCCCGAAGTGGATGCCGCTGGCGTCGGGCCCGTCCTTGCCGTGCCGTGCGCCGACCCCGCCGAACTCGTAGGCCAGGTGCACCCAGTACGGCGCCGTCGTGGCGGCCACGGAGAAGGGCTGCAGGATCCCCGACGCGGCGATGGCCCGCTCCGGCACGGCCTCGGACAGCGCCTGGAGCACGCACTCCATCGCGGCGTAGGCGGGGAGGAACCGGCCGCCGCACGGGTAGGGCGAGGTGGCGTTGAGCAGCGAGCCGAGCGGCAGGTGCACGTCGAGCACCCGCAGCGAGCCGTCGTTCATCGGGATGGTGGGGTCGAGGAAGCAGCGGAAGGCGAACACCGCGCCGGCCAGCGACTGCGAGATGCTGGCGTTCACCGCGGCCGCGACCTGCGGGTCGGTGCCCTCGAAGTCCAGGCGCACCGCCTCGCCCTCGATCGTCACCGCCACGCGCACGGTGTGCTCGACGCCCTCGTGCACCCCGTCGTCGTCGATCACGTAAGAGGAGCGGTAGACGCCGTCCGGCAGCGCGGCGACGGCGGCGCGGGTGCGCACCTCGCTGTACTCCAGGTAGTCCCGCACCCCGGCCGCGAGGCCCTCGGCGCCGTGCTCGGCGATCAGCTCCTCGACCCGGGTGGCGGCGGTGGTGGCCCCGGCGATCAGCGCCCGGACGTCCCCCACGACCTTGTCCGGCGTGCGGCTGTTGAGCGCGAGGATCCGCAGGACGGAGTCCTCCAGGCCCTCGGCGGTCGCGATCCGCACCGGCGGGAGCTGCAGCCCCTCCGCGAAGATGTCGGTGGCCAGCGAGGCCATGCCGCCCGCCGAGCCGCCGCCGATGTCCGAGACGTGGATCAGCGTGCCGGTGAAGTAGGCGACCCGGCCGTCGACGAAGATCGGCTTGAACACCAGGATGTCGTTGGTGTGGATGCCGCCCTTGTAGGCGTCGTTCGTGGCGAAGACGTCCCCGGGCCGCATGGTCTCGGCGGGGATGTCCTGCAGCAGGTACGGCACCGCCACTGACAGCGCCATGGAGTTCATCAGGGTGGTCGCCATGGAGTGCGCGATCAGCCTGCCGTCGGCGTCGAGGATCGCGGCGGAGGCGTCGGAGCCCTCGACGATGAACGTCGAGTAGGCCGAGCGCACCACGACGATGCTGGCCTCCTCCGCGGCGACGACCAGTGCGTTGCGCAGGACCTCGGCGGTGAGCAGGTCGGGGGTCTCGGCGGTCTCGAGGGTGGTCATGACCGGTCCTCCGGGGAACGGGTGAGGACGACATCGAAGGCGTCGTCGACGCGGGCGGTCCAGGACGGCGGGACGACGACGGTCGACTCCTCGTCCGCGACGATCAGCGGGCCGGGCACGGCACCGGTGGCGCGCAGCGTGTCCCGGTCGTGCACCGGCACATCCCGGTACCCCGCGTACTCGGCGAACCAGACCGGGCGGTGGCCGACCGGGCCGGACCCGGCGCCCTCCCCCGGCCTGCGGCCCAGCGGCACCTTCGGCACGACGCGGGTGACCCGCACGCGGTAGCTGACGAGCTCGACGGCGCCGTGCGCGGCGATCCCGTACGACTCCTTGTAGCGCCGCCCGAAGGCCTCCTTGAGCGCTCCCAGGGTCTCGGGGGTCCAGCGCTCGCCCGGCAGGTCGACGGTCAGCTCGTGGGCCTGGCCCGCCAGCCGGACGTCCACCGAGCGCAGGACCTTCGTGTCCGCCGAGGCGAGCTCGACGCCGAGGTCGTCGGCCGCCGCGGTGGCCAGCTCCGCGAACACGGCGTCGAGCTCGGCCGGGTCGAGCGCGTCCTCGTGGCGCAGCCGGGTGGTGAGCCGGTCGGTGGACAGGTCCGTGCCGAGCAGCCCGACCGCCGACCCGACGCCGCACGACGGCGGGATGATCACGGTGCCGATGTCGAAGGCCTCGGCGACCCGGGCGGCGTGCATCGGCCCGGCCCCGCCCGAGGCGACCACGGCGAAGCCGCGGGGGTCGAGCCCGCGCTGCACGGTGACGACCCGGAAGGCCGCGCCCATCGCGGCGTTCGCGATGTCGTGCACTGCCTGCGCCGCCTGCTCGCGGGACACCCCGAGCGGACCGGCGACCCGGTCGTCGACCGCCTTCTCGGCCAGGTCGCGCGAGAGCGACATGGTGCCGCCCGCGAAGTGGTCGGGGTCGAGGTAGCCGAGCACGAGGTTCGCGTCGGTGACGGTCGGCTCGGAACCGCCGAGCCCGTAGCAGGCGGGGCCGGGCTGCGACCCGGCCGAGTGCGGGCCGACCCGCAGCGCGCCGCCCTCGTCCACCCAGGCCACGCTGCCGCCGCCCGCGCCGACCTCGGCGAGGTCGATCGCCGGGGTCTTGATCGGCACCCCGGTGCCCGCCCGGCGGCCGCCGAAGCTGCCCTTGCCGCCGACGTGGAACTCGGTGGTGATGGCAGGCTCGCCGCCGCGGATCACCGAGGCCTTCGCCGTGGTGCCGCCCATGTCGAAGGACAGCACGTCGGCGTGGCCAGCGGCCAGCCCGGTCGCGCGCGCCGCGAGCACGCCCGCGGCGGGTCCGGACTCGATGGTCGCGACCGCGCGGCGGCCGGCCAGCTCGGCGGACATCACGCCGCCGCCGGACTCCATGACCTGCACGGTGACCGCGATGCCCGACTCGGCGAGCCGGGCCTGCAGGCCGGTCAGGTAGCGGACCATGATCGGCCCGACGTAGGCCGACATCAGAGTGGTGGTCGACCGCTCGTACTCGCGCAGCTCCGGCCACACCTGCGACGAGGTGACGACCGTGGAGCCCGCGGGCAGCTCGGTGCGCAGGATCTCGGCGACCCGCCGCTCGTGGCGGTCGTCGGCGTAGGAGTGCAGCAGCGCCACCGACACGGCGGTGATGCCGCGCTCGCGGATGGTCGCGGCCACCCCGCGCACGGCCTCCTCGTCGAGCGGGAGCAGGACCTCACCGCGCGCGGAGACCCGCTCCGGGACCTCGAAGCAGTCCGCCGCGGGGATCGGAGGGGACGGCGGGTCGAAGAACGTGTCGAACCGATCCTCCTCCACCCGCGCGTACCGGCCCAGGGGCAGCATGCTGCGGAAGCCCGCGGTCGCGACGTGGGCGACCCGGGTGCCCTTGCGCTCGAGGATCAGGTTCGTGGCCAGGGTGGTCGCGTGCACGAACCGGGTGACCTCGCCCGGCGCGACGCCGGCCGCGGCGAGCGCCTGGCCGACCCCGGTCAGGATCCCCTCGGTCGGGTCGTCGTGCGTGCTGAGCGTCTTGGCCACGGCGACCTGGCCGGTCGGTCCGGCCAGGACGACGTCGGTGAACGTGCCACCGACGTCGACTCCGAGGGCGTACCCCCCGTCCGGTCCGGCGGCGCCGGTGCCGTCAGCTACTGCGGGCATCGTGGAGACCTCACTGTTCGAACGGGTGGCTGGTCAGGCGGCGACCGGGTGGCCGACGTCCGTGGCGGCGACGACCTCGCCGAGCCAGGGCACGAGGTCCAGGCCCGCGGCGGCCGCCCAGGGCGTCCAGCGGACGTCGTCGTGCTCCCAGTTCAGGACGACGCGGGGGGTGGCGGCCTCGGCCCGGTAGACGTGGACCCGCCAGCTGCCCGAGCGCCCGTCCGGCAGCACGAGGTCCGCCTCGTGGCGCCACCAGTCCAGGTCGGCGACGGTCAGCCCCGTCTCCTCGACGAGCTCGGTGAGCACGTGGCGGGCGGGCGGCACCCCGCGGTCGAGGAAGCCGGTGACGCAGTGCCAGCGCCCCACGTCCGAGCCGACCCGCCCGCTGCGCCGCAGCAGACAGACGTCACCCCGGTGGGTGAGCACCATCGCCACGACGGCGCGCACCGGCGCGTCCACGAGGTTCGTCATCGGTCCTCCTCTCGCCCTGCCGACAGCCTATGGTGTACCAAGCGCTTGCTCAATACCCTGGACACGTCTCGTCGTCGTCGAAGCCCGAGGAGCCCCCATGACCCTCTCCCCCGCCGCCCTGTCCGGCCGAACCGCCGTCGTCACGGGAGGCGGTGCCGGGATCGGCGCGCGCACCGCGGAGCTGCTGGGCGCCGCGGGCGCGCACGTGTTGGTCGTGGACCGGGACGCCGCAGCCGCCGCGGCGGTGGCGAAGGGGCTCGCGTCGGCCGAGCCCGTCGCCCTGGACCTCGGCGACGACGCCGCGATCGAGGCCGCCGCCGACCGGTTCGCTGCCGCGGACATCCTGGTGAACAACGCGGGCGTGTCCCGCGTCGAGCGGTTCGTCGACAGCGACCCGGCTGGCTGGGACCTGCTGTGGCGGGTGAACCTGCGCGCGCCGATGCGGCTGGCCCAGGCCGTGCTGCCCGGCATGACCGAGCGCGGCTGGGGCCGCGTGGTCTTCGTGGCGACCGACAGCGCCCGCGCCGGCGCGGGCGGCGAGGGTGTCTACTCGGCGACCAAGGCGGGCCTGCTCGGGTTCGCCAAGACCCTCGCCCGCGAGTCTGCCCGCGCCGGGGTGACCAGCAACGTCGTGTGCCCCGGGCTCGTCGACACCGCCATGCTGCGCGGGGTCGCGGAGACCAAGCCCGGCGTGATCGACGCGCTCACCAAGGCGATTCCGATGCGCCGCCTCGGCGACGTGGACGAGATCGCCCAGAGCATCTCCTTCCTCTGCTCCCCCGAGGCGTCCTACGTGACCGGGCAGACCCTGAGCGTCAACGGCGGGATCACCATGAACTGACGTACAGCCGGCCGTCTTGGCCGACTCCGCCGAGCGCCCCCGTCTACGGTCCGGGGTGGAGCACACGCGCTCGGTCGGACCGGATCGAACACCAGCGAGGAGCCTCCATGCGCACGTCCACAGCCCACGCCGTGTCCCCCGACTCGGGCGAGCACTGGGCGGCGGAGGGCGCTTGGAAGGTCGCCGACGGCGTCCACCGCATCCCGCTCCCCCTCCCGACGGACGCGCTGCGCGCCGTCAACGTCTACGTGCTCCAGGGCGAGGACGGGCTGACCCTCATCGACGGCGGGTGGTCCATCCCGCTCGCCCGCGACGTGCTCGAACGAGGCCTGCGCGAGCTCGGACACGGGTTCGGCGACATCCGCCGCTTCCTGGTCACCCACGTCCACCGCGACCACTACACCCTGGCTGCGGTCCTGGGGCGCGAGTTTCGGGGCGGAGGTGAGCCTCGGCCTGCCGGAGAAGCCCGCCCTCGACCTGCTCGCCCCCGACGCGGACCCGCAGGCCCAGGCGGCCCCGTTCACCCGGGTGCTGGTCCGCGCGGGCGCGCGGGACCTCGCCGAGCACTGGGCGTCCCGGCCGCCCCAGGAGACCGACCCCGCGGGCTGGCGCCTCCCGGACCGGTGGTTCGAGGCCGACCACCGGATCGTCGTCGGCACCCGGGCCCTCGACGCCGTGCACACCCCGGGCCACACACCCGGCCACTACGTGTTCGCCGACGAGGGCGCCGGCCTGCTCTTCGCGGGCGACCACGTGCTCCCCACCATCACCCCGTCGATCGGGTTCACCGTCCCGCCGGTGCCCGACCCCCTCGGCGACTTCATGGCGTCCCTCACCCGGGTCCGGTCGCTGCCCGACCTGACGATCCTCCCGGCCCACGGGCCGGTGGCCCCGTCGTCCCACACCCGGGTGGACGAGCTCACCGCGCACCACGAGGACCGGCTGCGCAACAGCCTCGCCGGGCTCGACCACGGCGCGCAGACCGCGCACGAGGTCGCCCAACAGCTGACATGGACCCGCCACGAGCGCTCCTACACCGAGCTCGACGAGTTCTCGCAGGGGCTGGCGACGATGGAGACCAAGGCCCACCTCGACCTGCTGGTCGCCCGCGGCGCCGCGACCGCCGTCGAGGGTCCTGACGGCACGGTGTTCAGCCAGAGGCCTACAGCACCGCCAGCGGGGTGAGAGGGCTGGCGGTGCCCCCCTCGATGGGCAGTGGCGCGGCGACGAACAGGAAGTCGGCGCGCCCGCCCTCCGCGACTGCGGCGGAGAGCTCCTCGAGCCCCATCATCTCGATCAGGGTGACCCCGGCCCGCCACAGCGTGAGCAGGTGGACGTCCTCGTCGAGGGTTCCGTGGAACGTGCAGCCGGGGTCCAGGGCACCGACGGCGGCGTTGTCGCTGCCGATGGCCACGACGTCCCGCTCCACGAGCCACCGCGCCCCGGAACCGTCGAGGCCCGGCTGCGCGTCCTGGTAGCGGGCGGGCTCGCCGCGGAAGACCTGCGGCCAGCCGGTCCGCACCAGCACCACGTCCCCGGCCCGCGGCTCGACCTCCGCCGCGCCGGCGACCTCGGCGAGCAGCGCGGCGTCGACGAGCGTGTCCGCGGGCAGGTGCGGGATGCCGCGGTGGGCGGCCACATCGAGCAGCACCCCGCGGGCGACCAGCGGACCCAGCTTGTCGATCCCGCATCGGGTCGCCCCGTAGCTGCGGACCCGGTCGGCGGGGTGGCCGTTGTAGAGCGCGTCACCGCGCCACATGTGCGCGAGCGCGTCGATGTGGGTGGTGGTGCCGTGCGGGGAGAGCACGAGCGCGTCGTCGGACAGGCCGATCTCGCCCTGCAGCCGCCGGGCCCCCGCGGCGTAGTCGCCGCCGTCGACGGACATGAAGTGCTGCGGCAGCGGCCGCCCGGCCAGGTGCGGGACGCGCCCCGCGCCGGGACCCGAGGTGGAGCCGCTGATCGGCTGGGCGAGCGGCAGGACCCTCCCCTGCCGGACCGAGGACACCGCCGCGAGGACGACGTCGGGGGTCAGCAGGTTGGCGGCCCCCCGCTCGTCGTCCGCACCCCAGCGACCCCAGTTGTCGCTCACGGCGCCGTCACTTCGCCGCGTCGCGCATGCTCCGCGCGTCCTGGCCCGCCAGCGAGTCCCCGCCGACCTCGGCGTTGTGCGCGTGCGCGAGGTGGTGCAGGCCGAACACCGAGTCCATGCCGCTCTGCAGGCCCATCAGGTCCTCGGCCTGGTTCACGGCCTTCTTGGTGAGCGCGAGCCCGAACCGCGGCATCGCCGCGATCTTCTCGGCGATCGCGAAGGTCTCGGCCTCCAGCGCGTCCCGGGCCACGACCCGGTTCACCATGCCGAGCTCCAGGGCGCGCGGGGCGGGCACCCGCTCCCCGGTGAACAGGAACTCCTTCGCCGCGCGCGGGCCCATGACCCACGGGTGGGCGAAGTACTCGACGCCGGGGATGCCCATCCGCACGACCGGGTCGGCGAAGAAGGCGTCGTCGCTCGCGACGATCATGTCGCAGGACCACGCGAGCATCAGCCCGCCGGCCACGCAGGCACCCTGGACCATCGCGATGGTCGGCTTGGGCAGCTCGCGCCAGCGCCGGCACATTCCGAGGTAGACCTCGGACTCGCGGGCCAGCCGGTTCTCCGCGCCCTGGCGGCCGACGTGGCTCCACCACAGCCCGGCCCGCCGGTCGTAGGCGACCTCGACGTCCCGGCCGGGGGTCCCGATGTCGTGCCCGGCGGAGAAGTGCTTCCCCTCCCCCGCCAGCACCACCACGGACACCTCGTCGTCCTCCGCGGCGCGGTAGAACGCGTCGTCCAGGGCGTAGGTCATCACCGAGTTCTGGGCGTTGCGGTACTCCGGACGGTCCATCGTCACCACGGCCACCGGGCCGCGGCGCTCGTAGCGGACCACCGCGCCGGCACCCTCGGGCGTCTCGACTCCCATGTCGACCTCCTGCTTGACCAAGCGCTTGCTTCGACTGCAAGGTATCTGTGCAGCAGCGGGCCCGTCAACGCGCGTGCACCCGACTCGAAGGAGCGTCGATGACCTCATCAGCAACCAGCCCCGTGTCCGACCTGGTGACGGGCGCCGTCGCCCTGAGCAGCGCGGAGGCGGGCGGGGTCGCCGGTCGGGTCAGTGTCCCCGAGCCGCGGGTCAAGGCTCTGCTCGCGCAGCGGGGCGTGGTCGTCCCGCGGTCCGCGACCGCCGCCCGCGGGGACCGGGTCGACGCGTCCGCGCTCACCGGCCCGGTGGTGCTCAAGGCCTTCGGACCCGGCCTGCTGCACAAGAGCGACGTCGGCGCCGTGCGGCTGGGGCTCGCCCCGGCCGAGGTGGACGAGGCCGTCGCCGCGATGGACGCCGCACTCGCCGCCCGGGGCATCACCCCGGACGGGTTCCTGGTCGAGGAGCAGCACCCGGGCGGCACGGAGCTCATCGTCGGCGTGGTGCGGGACGCGACCTTCGGCCACGTCCTGCTGCTCGGGCTCGGCGGGGTGGCCACCGAGCTGCTCGGCCTGCACGCCCTGCGGGTCGCTCCACTGTCCGAGGACGACGCTCGCGCGCTGGTCGAGGGTTTCCCCGGGGCGCCGCTGCTGTCCGGGGCCCGGGGCCGCGCGCCGGTCGACACCGAGGCCCTGGTCCGGCTGCTGCTCGCCGTCGCGGGGCCGGACGGGCTGGTGGCCGCGGTCGGGGACGCGCTGGTCGAGTTCGAGTGCAACCCCGTCGTCGTCACGCCGGAGGGGGCCACCGCGCTCGACGCCCGGCTCGTCCTCGAACCGGACGCGGCGCAGCCCGCCCCGACCCACCCGGCGACCGCGTTCGACACGCTGTTCGCCCCGCGCACGATCGCGGTCGCGGGGGCCTCCACCAAACGGCCGAGCTTCGGCAACCGCTTCCTCGCCGGCTACCGCGAGATGGGCTGGACCGACGGGCTCTACGCGCTCCACCCCTCGGCCGCCGAGGTCGACGGGGTGCCCGCCGTCGCCGGGCCAGCGGACGTCCCCGGTGGGCTGGACTACCTCGTCGTCGCCGTGCCGGCCCGCGCCGTGCCGGAAGTCGTCGCCGCGGCCGCCGCGGCGGGCACGGCCTTCGTGCACGTCATCACCGGCGGCTTCGCCGAGATGGGCGCGGAGGGCGCGGAGCTGCAACAGCGGGTCGCGGACGCGGTGCGCGGCACCGGGACCCGGCTGATCGGCCCGAACTGCCTGGGCGTCTTCGCTCCCGCGGGCCGCCAGACCTTCACCCTCGGCGCGCCGAAGGAGGGCGGCAGCGTGGCGGTGGTGTCGCAGAGCGGCGGGCTGTCCGGCGACCTCGTCACCGTGGGGTCGCGGCGCGGAGTGCGGTTCGGCAAGGTCGTCAGCATCGGCAACGCCATCGACGTCACCCAGGCCGAGCTGCTCGGCTGGCTGGTCGACGACCCGGAGACCGAGGTCGTGGGGCTCTACGTCGAGGGCACGAAGGACGGCCGGGACCTGCTCGCGGCGCTGCGCCGGGCCGACGGCCACAAGCCGGTCGTGGCGCTGCGCGGCGGCTCCAGCGTCCAGGGCTCCGCGGCCGTCGCCTCGCACACCGGGTCGATGGCGGGCGCCACCCAGGTCTGGGAGGCCGTCGCGGAGGCCACCGGGCTCACCCTCGTCGAGACCCTCGAGGACCTCGTCGCCGGGCTCGGGTACCTGCAGCACCACCGCCACCACGTCCCGGCACCGGGTGCCGAGGGGGTCCTCGTGATCGGCCTCGGCGGTGGCGCCTCCGTGCTCGCCACCGACGCGTGCGACCGCGCCGGGCTGACCCTCACCCCGCTGCGCGACGGTCTGCGGGAGACCCTGCGCGACAACGGGTTCGGTGCGGGAACCAGTGTCGCGAACCCGCTGGAGGTGCCGGTCGGTCCTGCGTCCCCAACCGGCATCGTCGGGAACGCGCTGGCCCCGATCCTCGCGGCGGACGGCCAGCCGTACCTCGATCTGCTCGTCCACGTGAACGTCGCCTCGTACTACAGCTACGGCACCGCCGGGCTCGCCCCGCTCGTCGCCGAGCTGCAGGACCTGGTGGCGCGCCGCTACCCGGTCCGCCTCGCGGTGGTGACCCGCAACGCGGACGTGGCGGCGGGCGAGGACGCGGACCTGTTGCGCCGCTTCGTCACCGACACCGGCATCCGGGTCCACCCGAGCTTCGACGAGGCCGCCCGCGCCATCGCCGCCGCCCAGCGTTTCGACGCCCGGCGCGTCTGAGGTGTCCCGCTACCCGGACAAGGGCGTCCTGGTGACCGGCGGCGCGTCCGGTCTCGGCCGTGCGCTCGCCCGGCTGCTGGCCGCCGAGGGGGCGCACGTCACCGTCGCCGACCTCGACGGCGCCGGCGCCGAGCAGGTCGCCGCCGGGATCCGCGCAGACGGCGGGCGGGCCGTCGCGGCGGTCGTGGACGTGACGGACGAGCCCGCGGTGGAGGCCATGGTCGCCACCACCGTGCGCGCCGCGGGCCGGCTCGACGCGCTGTTCACCGTGGCCGCCGCGACCGCGGGCGAGCTGCACCGCCGCGACGGCGACCTGGTGGACCTGGACCCCGCGATCTGGGACGGGGTCCTGGCCGTGAACCTGCGCGGGGTGATGCTCTCCTGCAAGCACGGGGTCCGCGCGATGCTGGAGACCGGCGGTGGCGCGATCGTCACCACCTCCTCCACGGGCGCCCACCAGGGCAAACCGACCGGCGCGGCCTACGGGGCCTCGAAGGCCGCGATCGAGGCGCTGACCCGGTACGTCGCCACCATGTACGGGCACCGGAACATCCGCTGCAACGCCGTCGCGCCCGGGTACATGGCGAACCCGGAGACCCGCGACCGGGAGCTCCCCAGCGTCGCCGAGATGGCCGCGGTCGAGCGGCTGCTACCGCATCCCGCCAGCCCGCACGATGTCGCCGAGGTCTGCGCCATCCTCGGTTCCGACGCTGCCGCGGCGGTCACTGGTCAGACCTACATCGCCGACTCGGGTCGGCTGGCGCACAAGGCGTCCGTGTCGGTCGAGCGCGCGCTCGCCCGGCGCCGGGCGCGGTGACCACGCGCGTCGCGGTCCTCAACGACGACACCTGCCCGGCGCGTCCGCGGGCCCGACGCGGCCGGCTCGGTGAACCGCTCCCGGTGGTCTGCTCGACGCCGGATCTCCGTTCTAGGCGCTCGCGATGCGATCGATCGTCGCCCGCAACGCGGCGCGCGCACCCGCAAGCTCCAGGAACTCCGGGATGTTGTGCCGGGGCCCGTCGTGGGCGGCCCGCAGCGACTGGCCGCCGTCCACGACGACCGTCTGGCCGGTGACGTACGCCGCGAGGTCCGACAGCAGGTACAGCACCGCCGACGCGACGTCCCCCACTCCGCCGCGACGCCCGAGCGGGATCAGGTCGCGTTCACGGGTGCCGTCGGAGCCCGCGCCCGAGTGGGCGCGCGGGCTGTCGATGAGCCCCCAGGCGACCGTGTTCGCCCGGATCCCGAAGGGCCCCAGCTCGACCGCCATGGTCCGGGTGGCGGACTCCAGGGCCGAGCGCGCGGAGCCGTAGGGCGCGAACCAGGGCATGGCGCGACGGGCGTCGGCGACCGAGAGGTTCACGAGCACTCCCCCACGGCCGGTGCGGACCATGCGGCGCGCCGCGAGCCTGCAGGTCTCGAGGGCGTACCCGGCGTTGAGCTCCCAGCCCTGCCGCCACTGGTCCGCGGTCAGCTCCAGCACGTGGCCGATGTCGCCCGGGGTGACCCCGCCGACGACGTTCACCAGGCCGGCGAGGTCGGCCGCGGCCACGGCCCGCTGGACGGCGGCCGTCCCCTCCGCGGTGAGGACGTCCGCGACCACCGGGGTGGTCCCCGGGTGGCGGGCCACGAGCGCGGCGAGCCGGTCCTCCGCCCGGTCCACCGCGACGACCCGGGCCCCCGAGCGGACCAGCATCGCGGTGGTGGCGGTGCCGACGCCCCCGCTCGCGGCGCCCACCACGAGCACGTCGCGACCGGCGAGTCCGGGGAGGACGACGTCGGGGACCGCGGGCTCCCGCAGGCTCCCCGCGTTCACAGCGGCATCACGCTGCCGCCGTTGACCCGGATGACCTGCCCGGTCACGTACGAGGCGGCGTCGCTCGCGAGGAACGCCACAACCGAACCGACCTCCGCGGCCAGCCCGGCGCGGCCCAACGGCACCCCCTCGGCCTGGGTGCGCAGGATCTCCGCGCGGCGTTGCGGGTCGATCTCGCCGTCCCGCCCACGGAAGTGCTCCTCGGTCATGCCTGTGAGGATGTAGCCCGGTGACACCGCGTTCACCCGGATCCCGGCCGCACCCAGCTCCCGGGCCAGGCTGCGGGTCAGCTGCAGGACCCCTGCCTTGGCGATGCTGTACGCGGCCAGGTCGCCGACGGCGGCGTCGACCGTGCCGGATCCGACGTTGACGATCGCCGCACCCGCCTTCATCACGGCCGCAGCGGCCTGACAGCCGAAGACGAGACTGGTCAGGTTCAGGTCGAGGCTGCGCCGGAAGTCCTCCTCGCCCAGGTCCGCGACCGGACCGCGGCTGGTGACGGCCCCGGCCACGTTCGCGTAGACGTCGAGGCGTCCGAAGCGGTCGATGACGTGGCCGACCAGCGCACGGACGGCCGCCGCGTCGGTGACGTCGAGCGGGGTGGCCATGCCGTCGACCTCCCCGGCCGTCCGGGCCGCGCCCTCCGGGTCGAGGTCGGCGCACACCACGGTGTCGCCCGCCGCCGCGAGCGCGACGGCACTCGCCCGCCCGATCCCCCCGGCCGCCCCGGTGACGATCGCCACGCGCATCTCGAGCCCCCTCCCACGAGACGGACGCGCCGGCAGGGAACCCCGGCGCGTCCGACCCTTGCTGCGCCCTCAGTGGGCGACGACGTCCCCGGCGGTCTTCATCGCCAGCACGTTCTCCCGACGGCCGTGCGGCAGGATGAACGTGACGAGCAGGCTGGCGGCGCCACAGAGCGCCGCCACCAGGTAGGCCGCCTGGTATCCGCCGGCGCCGTAGAGCACCTGGTCCCCGACCGGGATCACGTTGGCCACCAGGAACGCGAACGCGACCTGGATCAGCAGCACCGTGCCGATGTTCTGGCCCGCGAGCGCCATCGTCGCGGCGATGCCCTGCTGCTCCGGTGGCGCCGCCTGCACGACGAGGTTGGGCAGACCGCCGTACGTCGCACCCATCCCGAGCCCGAAGACGATCAGCAGGCCTGCCACCTGCCAGGGCTCGGAGTGCCACAGCGCGAGGCCGGCCGCGCCGACCGTGAGCAGTGCAGCACCGACGAGCATCGGGTTGCGGATGCCCCAGGTGCGTGCCCGGCTCCCGCAGATGAACCCGGCCAGAACCATCGCGGCTCCCATGGGTGCCAGGTAGTAGGCGACGCCGAACGCGTCGGTCCCGAAGCCGAAGGTCTCGCCGACCTCGCGGGGCGTCTGCAGCATGCTCGGCACGATCGAGGACACGATCCCGGTCGTGGCGTAGACGGTGGCGCCCAGCAGGAACGTGGTCCACATCGGCTTGCTGCGCAGCAGCGGGAGGTGGATCAGCGGCTCCGGGAAGGTGCGGTCCCACCAGATCCAGGCCGCGAACGCGGCCAGGCCACCGACGATCAGGCCGAGCGTGGGCAGCGACAGCCACCCCCAGGTCGGCCCCTCACCCAGGGCGAAGATCAGCGCCGCACCACCGACGCCGAGCAGCACGGCACCCGGCCAGTCGAGCCGCGCCCGCACCCGCAGCGGCGACTCCGGCAGCAGCAGGAGCACCCCCACGACGCAGACGGCCTCGTAGATGGCCACGAACCAGAACACCGAGAGCGCGCCGAACGAGTCGATCAGCCACCCCGCCAGGAACGGAGCGAGGATGAACGTCAGACCCGACCCGGTCAGCGTGATGGTGATGGCGAACGCGACGACCTTCTTCGGGAACACGTCGCGGATCAGCGAGTAGCCCAGTGCCGGTGTCACGTACAGCAGACCCTGTAGGGCTCGCCCGACGATGAACAGACCGTAGTTCGGGGCGATCGCGGACAGTACCGCGCCCAGGCCCGACAGCACGAGGGTGATGACCAGCAGGAGACGCTTGCCGCGCAGGTCGGCGAGCTTGCCGATCACCGCGACCACGACCGCGGCCGCGAGGTTCGCGATGGTGATCGTCCAGCCGATCTGGGTGGTCTGGAAGTGTGTGGCGATCCCCGGCAGGGCCGTTGCCACGAGGTTGTAGGAGAACGCGGCCAGCTCGCCCATCAGGACGATGACCAGCAGCGCGACGATCAGACGCGGCGTCCAGGTCCGGCCGGTCGCGTCGACGGGCGCGTCGGGTTTCGGGCCGGTCCGGGCGCCCTGCGGCGCCGAGGAGTCTGCTACCACGATTCGAGTACCTCCGATGACTGCAGCACTGCACGTCCGGGGACGACCTACCGCGGTCGGGCGTGCGGGAAGTCGTCGAGAACCGTAGCCAACCAAGCGCATGCTTGGCAAGAGACTCCGTGTCTCAGTACCCGCCTCGACGTGCGAAGATCCGCTGCGGATTGCCGACCAGCATCGCGTCGATGTCATCCTCGGACACGCCGCGGGCCCGCAGCGCCGGGAGCACGTCCTCGGCGATGTGGGTCCATTTCCAGTTCGGGTACAGCTCGCGCCGCCGGACCGGGTCGGACATGTCCGAGAAGCAGGACGTGTCGTGCGAGAGCACCATCCGCCGGGCGTGCCCGCGCTCGCACATCGTCGCCACGATTTCCACGCGCTTGTCGAAGGAGACCGTGTCCAGCCCGAAGCGGTCCATGCCCAGATAGGACCCGGCGTCGACCAGCTGCTCGAGGTAGTCGTAGTCGTCCGTGTCGCCCGAGTGGCCGATGATCACCCGGGAGAGGTCGACCCCCTCCTCGGCGAACACCTTCTGCTGGTCGAGCCCGCGCCGCAGCCCGGAGTGGGTGTGCGTGGTGATCGGCACCCCGGTCTGCCGGTGGGCGGCGGCCACGGACCGCAGCACACGATCGACGTCCTTGGTCAGCCCCGCCTCGTCCGTCACACACTTGAGCAGAGCGGCGCGCACGCCCGTGCCGGTGATGCCCTCGGTGATGTCCCGGACGAAGAACTCGGCGAGCCGGTCCGGTCCGCCCGCCGGCGTGCCGGGCCCGCGGTAGTGGAAGTAGACCGGCAGCTCCGAGAGCACGTAGGCACCGGTGGCCACCACGATGTTGACCTCGGACCGCTCCGCCACGCGCACCACGCGCGGGACGTAGCGGCCGAGCCCGATCACGGTCAGGTCGACGAGGGTGTCGAACCCGGCGGCCTTGAGCGCCGCCAGCCGGGTCACGGCCTCCTCGATCTGCACCTCCTCGTCCCACTGCTCCGGGTAGTCCGGCCAGTTCTGCTGGATCTCCGGGCTGGTGACGAAGATGTGCTCGTGCATCAGGGTCTTGCCCAGGGCCTCGACGGCGACCTCGCCGCGAGCCGTGGGGACGGTCGGCCCGCTCACAGGATCGGCGCCTGGGGGTGCACGATGTCGTTCTGCGCGTGCCAGGGCTGGTGCGCCTGGAAGCCGCCGTCGACGATCAGCGTCTGCCCGGTGACGTAACGGGACTCGTCGCCGGCCAGGAACACGATGACCGACGCCAGGTCGTCGGGCTCGGCGAAGTCCTCCACCAGCAGGTTCGCGTCGTAGGCGGCCAGCTTCTCGGCCGAGAGGTTCTGCTTCGCGGTGGGGCTCAGGATCAGGCCGCTGGCGATGGCGTTGGCGCGGATGCCCCGCTTGCCGTGCGAGGTCGCTGTGGATCGGGTCAGCGAGTACTTGGCCGCCATGGACGCCGCGTAGGCCGCGTGCACGGTGTCGCCGCTGAACCCCGAGGTGGAGCCGACGTTGACGATCACGCCGCCACCGCCGCGCTGCATGACCGGGATGGCGTAGCGCGAGCCCCAGACCGCGCCGTAGAAGTTCACTGCGAAGGTGCGCTCCCAGGCGTCCTCCGGGGTGTTCTCGACGTTCACGTCCGCCTTCTCGACGCCGCCGTAGGCCACCGCGTTGTTGATCAGGACGTCGAGCCGGCCGAAGGTGCGCTCGGCCTCCCCGACCAGCCGCTCCACGTCCTCGCGGATCCCGACGTCCGCCACCACGGCGTGCACCGTGCCGCCCGCCGCCCGGATCTCCTCGGCGACCTCGTCGAGCTTCTCCTTCTGGATGTCGTCGACCACGACCTTCGCCCCGAGCGCCGCGAGCCGCAGCGCTGTGGCGCGGCCCACGCCCTGCGCAGCCCCCGTGACGATCGCGACCTTGTCCTCCCACGCCGTCATCGACGTCCTCCTCGTCCTCGAGCAGCATCAGTCTCCCGGACCCTACTAGAGCAAGCAGTTGCTTGGTAGTCTCACGGGAGCGTGACCGACGACGAGGACGGGTGGACCATGGCGCGTGAGACCCCGGCGGGCTTCTCAGTGGATCTCTCAGCTGACTTCGAGGGGCTCCCGGGAGCCGCCCTCGTCGCGGGCGGGACCGGCGGGATCGGCGCCGCGATCGTGCGAACCCTCGCAGAGCGCGGCAGCGACGTCGCGTTCACCTACCGGTCCAACGCCACGGCGGCGGGCGCGCTGACCGCCGAGGTGAAGGACCGCGGGCAGGCTACCGAGAGCTTCGCGCTCGACCTGTCCGACCCCGAGGCCACGGCCGCGGTGGTGCAACGGGTCGGCGAGGTGTTCGGCGGCCTGCACACACTGGTCTACGCCGCAGGTCCGCACGTGCCGATGGTGCACCTGAGCAAGGTCACCCCCGCGCAGTACAAGGCCCAGCTCGACGCGGACGCCGTGGCGTTCTTCAACCTCGCGCACGCCGCGCTGCCGCTGCTGCGGGAGACCTCGGGCTCGATCGTCGTCGTCACCACCGCCGCGACCCGGCGCTACCCCGTGCGGGATGGGCTGTCCTCGGGCATCAAGGGTGCCGTCGAGCAGGTGGCCAAGGCATTCGCCGCCGAGGAGGGCCGCTTCGGCATCCGGGTCAACTGCGTGGGCCCGGGCATGCTGACCGACGGCATGGCGGACCGGCTGATCAGCAGCGGCGAGCTCGACGACACGGCCCTGGCCGTGGCCCGCCGCAACATCCCCCTGCGCCGCTTCGGCCTGGCCCAGGACATCGCCGAGGCCGCCGCCTTCCTCGCCTCCCCCCGCGCCGGCTTCATCTCCGGCCAGTGCCTCGACGTCGACGGCGGTTACGGGGTCTGACATGACGAAGGGCCCCGGCGATCCGCCGGGGCCCTTCGGTGGGGGTGCGCTCATCTGCCTGCGAGGCGCTCCACGACCGGGATGAAGGTCTCCAGATCCTTGTCGTTGTGCAGGACGAAGAAGTTCAGGCCGTGGGTGTCGCGCCAGTAGCGGAGCTTGTCGGCCATCTCGTCCGGGCCGCCCAGCACGATCTGCGGGGTCTCCTGCTGACGGTCGAGGTTGACCGCGCTCCAGTTCTCCTTCTCCGCGGGCACGCCGACCTGCTGAACGCTGGTACCGATGTCGATGCGGGAGAAGCGTGCCCCCGCGGCGGCGCGGACCGTCTCGATCTTGCCGAGGAAGGACTCCAACCCGCCGTCGGAGGCGCGGACGCCCGAGCCGTCCGCGCGCACCTGCAGGGTCAGGTTGACGTAGTCCGCCACCTTGCCCGCGAGCGCCAGCATCTTCGGGCCGCCGCCGGGCAGCAGCAGCTTCGGGAACGGCTTCTGCACCGGCTTGGGCTCCTGGACCAGCTCGTCGAGCTGGTAGTAGGTGCCCTGGTAGGAGAACGGGCCGTCGCTCCACACCCCGCGCAGCACGTCGACGGCCTCGACGAAGCGGTCGAACCGCACCTTGGGCGGATCGAAGGGAAGGCCCGCCCGGTCGTAGTCCTCGCGCATCCACCCGGTGCCGAGGCCGACGTCGAGCCGGCCGTCGGAGACCACGTCGAGCGTGGCGAGCTCCTTGCCCAAGACGACCGGGTGGCGGTAGTCGTTGCTGAAGACCAGGGTGCCGATGCGCAGGGTCGTCGTCGCCATCGCCGCGGCGGTCAGACCGGCGATCGGGGCGAAGCGCGGTCCCACGAAGTGATCCGGCATGAGCAGGGTGGTGAAGCCGGAGGCCTCGATGAGGCGGGCCCGCTCGGCCCACTCCTTGCCCGAGTCCGCCTTGCGGACGACGACCCCGAACTTGAAGGGTTTGCGTTCGGTCATGTCTGCTCCTCGAGTAGTCGGCTCGCGACGGCGGCCAGCTCCGTCCTGATTCGGCGGGCGGCGGTCGACCCGGGCAACAGCCCGGTGAATCCGTGCGGCACACCAGGAACAACATGCAGCTCCGCCGGCACCCCCGCGGCCTGAAGCCGGAGGGCGTAGTCGATCGCCTCGTCGCGCAGACAGTCGGTGCCCGCCACCGCGACGTAGGCGGGCGGCAGCCCGGCCAGGTCGGCCGCCGCGCTCGGTGACCCGTCGGCGGGCGGGTCGCCGACCCGGTCGCCGAGGTAGTGCCGCCAGCAGTCCGCCGCGTCCTTCGCAGTGAAGACCGGCGCCTCGGCCAGCTCGTGCATCGACGCCGAGGACAGGCGAGCGTCGAGGAACGGCATGATCAGCAGCTGCGCGTCGGGCATGGGGCAGTCCCCCGATCGCGCCCGCAGGGTCACCGCCGCGGCGAGCCCAGCGCCCGCGCTGGCGCCGCCGATGGCGATCCGGCTCTCCGGGAACTGCGCAGAGACTGCGCGGACCACCGCGCAGCAGTCGTCCAGCCCGGCGGGGTACGGGTGCTCGGGCGCCAGCCGATAGTCGACCGACACGACCAGCGCACCCAGCTTGCGGGCGAGCCAGGCGCACAGGCCCGCGTCCTCGTCCGGGGTCCCGATGCAGTAGCCGCCGCCATGCATCCAGATCAGGACCGGTGCTCGTTCGGGGAGCTCCTGCGGCCGGAACCGGTGGACCGGCACCGCGATACCCGCCTCGTCGACGACGGCACGCTCCACCACGACGTCCTCGGGCAGCGAGGAGGGTGAGGACGCGCGTCGGACCTCGGCGAGTGTGGCCCGCTGGGCCATCGGGTCGACGAACTGCAGCGGCGGGAAGACCGTGAGCAGCTCGACGAACTCCGGGTCGATGATCAGGTCGGTCACGGGTCCCCCTCAGCCGGTACCCGTCGAGCCGCCGTCGACCACCAGCTCGGTGGCCGTGACGTAGGACGAGTCGTCGCTCGCCAGGAAGACCGCCGCGCGCGCGACCTCCTCCGGCCTGCCCGCACGCGCCAGCGGCGTGCCCGCCCAGTGCGCGGGATCGGCGAGCACCTCGGGCGGGACGTTGCTCTCGAGCATCGGCCCCGCGACGGCCCCCGGGATCAGGCAGGTCACCCGGATGCCCAACGGGGCGAGCTCGACGGCGGCGACCCGGGTGAGCCCGCGCAGCGCCCACTTGGACAGCCCGTAGGCACCGTGCCCGGCGTAGCCGGTGAGCCCGGCCGTCGACGAGACGTTGATGATGGACCCGCCCCCGCCCGCGGTCATCGGCTTCGCCACGGCCTGGATGCCCAGGAACGGGCCGTAGAGGTTCACGTCCGCGAGCCGCGCGAGGCTCTGCGGCGACTCGTCGAGCAGGGGCCCGGTGCGGTAACGCGCGGCGTTGTTCAGCAGCACGTCCAACCGGCCGTGCCGCGCGACGATCCCGTCGACGACCGACCGCCAGGCGGCCTCGTCGGACACGTCGAGCGCCGCGAACTCCGCCGTACCCCCGATATCGGCGGCGGCGGCCGCACCGGCCTCGACGGCGACGTCGGCGAGCACCACGATGGCACCCTCCGCGGCGAACGCGCGCGCCTCGGCCAAGCCGTGGCCCTGCGCCGCCCCGGTGACCAGCGCGACCTTCCCCTCGAGCCTTCCGGTCACGCGCGCGCCGCGTCCTTCGCGCGGAAGTGCGGGATGACGTGCTCGCCCCAGGCCTTGATCGTGGCCATGCAGACCTCCTGCGGCACGGTGCCCATCTGGATCAGGCACAGCACCTCGTCGACCCCGACCCGCTCGAGCTCGGTCACGTAGTCGATCGCGGTCTCGACCGTTCCGTAGGCGTGGTCGATGTTGAAGTTGGCGGCGGCCAACGACCGTTCCGAGTACTGGGGCAGCTCACCGCGGTCGTAGGCGGCGCCGCGCTCCTCCGCCTTGGCCCGCATGAAGGCGATGTTGTCCTCGTTCACCGTGGCGCCGGTCGGCGGCTGCTCGCCCCCGAGGTGCCAGTAGCCGATCGACTCGCCGAAGAAGCGCTGCCCGCGCGCACCGATCTCGAAGGCCTGCTTCGCGTCCGGCAGCACGATCGTGGGGCACAGGGCCACGAACTGGTCGTTGACCACGTCGGAGACCAGCTTCTCGCCCGTGCGGGTCTCGACCCGCTCGCGGTAGAGCTTGTGCTGGTGGGCGACGCTGTCCAGGCCAGCGAACCCGAAGATGAGCGCGCCGACACCCAGGTCCGCGGAGTGCAGGACCGTGTCCGGCTTGGTGCTGGCCAGGTAGAGCGGCGGATGGGGACGCTGGATCGGCCGGGGCAGGATCCGCAGCGGGGCCTTCCCGGGTGGGGCCTGCAGGTCGAGCAGGTCGCCGTGCCACTCGAAGTCGTCCGAGCGCCAGGCGGCGCTGATGATCCGGAGGGCCTCCTCGACCTCGGCCGCGGTGCGGTCCGGATCGACGTTGCACAGCGCCGCCTCCTGCAGCGTGCCGCCGCGCGCCGCACCGAGGTTCAGCCGACCGTTGGACAGCACGTCCAGGAACGCGGCCTTCTCGGCGACCCGGGTCGGGAAGTTGTAGTTGAACGGCATGCAGACCGCGCCGTGGCCGATCCGGATGCGCGAGGTCTTCGCGGCGACCGTGGCGAGGAAGAGCTCCGGGGCCGACATGTGGGAGTAGTGCTCGAGCCCGTGGTGCTCGACGGCCCAGATGCCGTCGAACCCCATCTGCTCGGCGTAGACGGCCTGTTCGATCGAGTCGAAGTAGACCTGCCGCTCCTTCTCCGGAGTCGGGTCGGCGATCTGCGCCTCGAAGATCATGGAGAACTTCAACGGTCTCTCCTCAAGGATGACGTGGGTAACCTAGCGCTTGCTTGCTGGGAGCGGAAGAGGAGTCAGCCTCGCCGCAGGACGCGGCGCGACCAGGCCAGCCGCCGCACGCGGCGACCGAGCAGGGCCAGGGTGGAGTGCACCGTGACGTCGAGCAGGTCTCCTCCCCCGTCACACCGGACGTCGATCGGGTCGAGCCACAGGCCCGCCCCGACCGGGAGCCCCCCGGCCTCGACGACCGCCGCGCGCAGCGCTGCGAGGAGCTCGGCGGAGGCGTCGGGGCACTCCCCGACCACGACAAGCGCGACCGGCCGGCCGTCCAGCCGGGCCGGGACGAGCGACGCGACGTCCGACGGCTGCGTCTGCCACCGTGGCTGCGCCTGCGCGCCCTCGGCCCGCGCCGCGACGACGAGCCCACCGAGGGGTCCGGCGCGGTGCAGCTCGGAGCCCTCAGCGCCGCTGAGGGCGGCACGCAGGACGACCTCGAGCCCCCAGCCGAGGGCCAGGCCGGCGACGGTGGACCGCTCGGCGGAACGGGTCGACCGCGGCGGGGTCGGTGGGGCGATCGGGTGCGCGATCGCGCGGGGCATGAGTGCAGCCGTCATTGGCTTCTCCCTCGACTCGTGTCCCCTAAGGTGTAACGCAGACCATCGGTCTCGTCAAGAGACTCCAAGTCTCGTGAAACGCTCGGAGGAGGTCAGTCGGTCTCCGGCAGGTCCAACGCTGCGCTCCACATCGCGGTGAGCACCTCGACCACGCTCGCCCGGTCCACGTCCCACCCCTGGGTGGACCAGCGCACGAACAGCTGCTCGAGCTGGGACATCAGCACCACGGCACGCACGCGCGCGGCGTCCGGGCCCCAGCGCCCACTGCGTTGCAACCCGTCGGCGAGGTTCGCGATGTCGCGCTCGAAGGCGGCCGAACGGTGGGCCTGGACCGTCGGCTCGACGGCGGCGGCCTCGGCGACCGCCGACGACGCCTTGCGGGTCTTGTCCCAGGTGTCCAACGTGGCGCCGAGCCACTGGCGGACGGCGCCGCGCTCGGGGGCCTCGGCGATCTCCGCCAGGGCCACGAAGGCCGACTCGAAGTCCTCCCCCAGCACGCGCAGGATCTCGATGACGACCTCGGCCTTGGTGGCGAAGTGACGGTAGAAGGTGGCCCGGGTGGTGCCCGCCGTCGCCGTGATGTGCTCGATCGTGGTCGCCACGTACCCGGAGGCGGTGAAGCAGTCCACCGCCGCGTCGAGCAGCCGCTGCCGGGTGAGCTGCCGGTGCAGTTCCCGCACACCGGTGCGACGCCGAGTCCCCGGCCCGGTGTCGCTCGCCGGGTCCCCGCTCGACTCCTCCATGGCTCCCCACCGTAGCGGGGGGCCCCGGCGCGATGCGGCGGAGGACGCGGTGGCATCAGCCATGCTGGATCCACACGGTCTTGTGCTCCAGCCACTCGTCGAGGGCGTCCGGGCCGTTGGAGGGCCGGTTGCCGCTCTGCTTCTGGCCGCCGAACGGCACCGCCCAGTGCATGGCCCGATAGGTGTTCACCCAGACCGAGCCCGCCTGCAGGCGAGCCGCCAGCCGGTGCGCCCGGGACAGGTCCGAGGTCCACAGCCCGGCGGCGAGGCCGTACACGGTGTCGTTGGCGATCGCGACGGCCTCCTCCTCGGTGTCGAATGCCTGGACGGTCGCGACGGGTCCGAAGATCTCCTCCTGGCACACGCCCAGGCCGTTGTGCGGCACCGCGAACAGGGTGGGCTCCACGAAGTAGCCCGCCCGCAGCGGGCTGTCGGCGGGGAACAGCTCGTCCGCCGCCCGGCCGCCGAACACGGTCTCGGCACCCTCGCGCGGCGCCGACTCGAGGTAGCCGCGCACCTTGGCGTACTGCCCGTCGAACGCGAGTGGACCCATCGTGGTCCCCGGGTCGAGCGGGTCGCCGAGCCGGATGGCGGCGGCCTTCTCGCGCAGGGCCTCCAGGAACCGCGGGTAGATGTCGCGCTGCACCAGGATGCGCGAACCCGCGATGCACGCCTGGCCCGCGCTGCCCGTGTAGATGCCCGCGGACACCCCGGCGGCTGCGGCCTCGAGGTCGGCGTCGGCGAAGACGATGTTCGGCGACTTGCCGCCGAGCTCCAGGCCCAGGGCCTTGAGGTTGACCACCGAGCGCTGGGTGATCCGGCGCCCGGTCGCCGTCGACCCCGTGAAGCTGATCTTCGCGACACCCGGGTGGTCGACCAGAGCCTCCCCCGCGGTCCGGCCCTCGCCGCAGACGATGTTGACCAGCCCGTCCGGCACGCCGGCGTCGGCGAGCAGCCGGGCCGCGGCCAGGATGGACACTGACGCCACCTCCGGCGGCTTGACGACGACCGCGTTGCCCGCGGCGAGCGCCGCCGTGGCCTTGGCCAGGAACATTGCCAGCGGCGCGTTCCACGGGATGATCACGCCCACGACGCCGTAGGGCTCGCGCGCGGCGTAGGTCAGGGCGTCCGAGCGGACCGAGACCGTCTGGCCGGTGACCGTCTCGGCCAGCCCGGCGAGGAACTCCACCTGCATCGAGCCGCCGAGGACCGCGGGGCGGGCCTCCGTGGCGGCGCGGCCGTTGTCCGTGGCGTCGAGGCGCCACAGCTCCTCGGCGTGCTCGCGCACGACCTGGGCATAGCGGCGGAGGACCACCGCGCGCTCCATGGCGGGCCGGGCGGCCCAGGCCGGCTGCGCGGCCGCGGCGGCGCGCACCGCGTCGTCGACGTCTCCCGCGTCACCCGCCGGGATGCGCGCCCAGACGGCGCCGGTGGCCGGGTTGACGCTGTCCAGCCACTCGCCGCTGCGCGCGGGGCGGAACTCGCCGCCGATCAGGTGCGGGTGGTCCTCGACGGCCGCCGCGGTGCGCTCCTCGAGGGTCGTCACGAGTGCTCCAGCCGCTCGATGATGGTGACGTTGGCGGTGCCGCCGCCCTCGCACATGGTCTGCAGCCCGAACCGGCCGCCGGTGCGCTCCAGCTCGGCGAGCATCGTGGTCATCAGCCGGGCCCCGGTCGCCCCGAGCGGGTGGCCGAGCGCGATCGCGCCGCCGTTGACGTTGACCTTTGCCGGGTCCGCCTTCGTGTCCCGCAGCCACGACAGCACCACGCTGGCGAACGCCTCGTTGATCTCGACCAGGTCGATGTCGTCGATGCTCAGCCCGGCCCGGCCCAGGGCGTAGGCGGTGGCCGGGATGGGGGCGGTGAGCATGTAGATGGGGTCGGCGCCGCGCACCGAGAGGTGGTGGATTCGCGCGCGGGGGGTCAGCCCGTGGTCGCGCACGCCCTGCTCGGACGCGATCAGCAGGGCCGCCGCGCCGTCGGAGATCTGGCTGCTCACACCCGCATGCAACCGGCCGCCCTCGACCAGGGTCTTGAGCCCGGCCATCTTCTCCAGCGTGGTGTCGCGGCGCGGGCCCTCGTCGTCCGAGACCTCGGCGATCGGCAGGATCTCGCCGCGGAAGCGGCCCTCGTCGATCGCCCGGGCGGCGCGCACGTGACTCTCCAGGGCGAACCGCTCCATCTCCTCGCGGGAGATGTCCCACTTCTGCGCGATCAGCTCGGCGGCGTGGAACTGGCTGACGGGCTGATCGCCGTAGCGCTTCTGCCAGCCGACCGACCCCGAGAACGGGTCGTCGAAGCCGTATTCGCGACCGGCGAGCATGGCCGAGCTGATGGGCAGCATGCTCATGTTCTGCACGCCGCCCGCCACGACCAGGTCCGACGTGCCGGAGAGCACGGCCTGGGCGGCGAAGTGCACGGCCTGCTGCGAGGACCCGCACTGCCGGTCGACGGTGGTGCCGGGCACCTCCTCGGGCAGCCCGGCGGCGAGCCAGCACGAGCGCGCGATGTTGCCCGCCTGCGGGCCGATGGCGTCGACACAGCCGAAAACCACGTCGTCCACCGCGGCGGGGTCGATCCCCGTCCCGTCGACGAGCCCGTTGAGCACGTGGGCCCCGAGATCCGCCGGGTGGATGGCGGAGAGCCCGCCCCGGCGGCGCCCCACCGGGGTGCGCACCGCGTCGACGATGTAGGCCTCGGCCATGAAGTCCTCCTCTTCTGCGGCGGCCCGGTCGGGCCCGCCTCGATACTGGCAAGCGCTTGCTCAAATGTCACGGACGAGCTCGATCAGCCGGTCGAGGGTGCCGCACAGGGACCGCGGCCCGCGGGGCGGCGCCAGCCAGAACACGACGCGGTCGACCCCGACCCCGGCGTAGGCCGCCAGCGCGTCCGCGCGCGGCAGCGGGTTGAACAGGGTGACCGACGGCCGTGCTCGATCCTGCGCCTCGGCCCGCGCGCGCAGCTCGGCGATCCGGCCCCCGAGGGCCGCCGCGAACCCGTCGTCGGGAGGCACGTCCCCGCCGACCTGCTCGGCGCCGGCGCGGAACGGGATCCAGCCGTCGCCGTAACCGAGCACCCGGTCCAGCACGGAGCGGCCATTGCCGCCGATGAGAATCGGCGGGCGCGGTGCTGTCACGGGCCGGGGCCGCGAGGTGATCGGCCCGAATCGCACGTGCTCACCGCAGTACGAGGCGACGTCCGACTCCCAGATCCGGGTGATGGCCTCGACCCGCTCACGGAGCACCTCGTGCCGCTGGGCGGGGTCCGTGCCGTGATGGCGGAGCTCCTGGGGGTCCGAGCCCGCGCCGACGCCGAAGTCGAACCGCCCGCCTGAGAGCTGGTCGACGGTCGCGACCTCCTTGGCCAGCTGGATCGGGTCGCGCTGGGGCACCAGGCACACGGCGGTGCCGATCCGGATCGTGCTGGTCGAGGCGGCGACCGCGCCGAGCGTCACGAACGGGTCAAGCAGGTCGGAGTAGTCGTCGGGCAGGTCCAGGCCCGCGGCGACGGGCTGGTGAGAGTGGTCGGGGAGGAACAGGGACTCGAACCCGCGCTCCTCCGCGGCCTGCGCGACCTGCACCGCCGTGGGACCGCGCGACCCCGGGAAGAACTGCACCCCCGCCTTCATCCCGGGGTCCGTTCCCACCGCTGGGGGCGGGCGGTGCGCGGCTCGGGCATCGGCTCGAGGAGGTGGTGGCTCATGTCGCCGAAGAGGTGGTTGCCGATCCGGCGCTCGGTGAAATGCCACTCACCGTGCGGGTCCCGCGCGAACCGGTCCAGGTAGTCCCCGGCGGTCAACGGCTGCAGCGGGAAGCCGGGGGCGGCCTGGAACACCAGGATGTAGGAGTGCGCCCGGGCCCGGTCCGGACCCTCGGCCTCCACCAGCAGGTTCGTGGACACGTGGTGGGTCTGCGGGGTGCCCTCCGGGTAGCGGCGGACGAACCGCTCCCACAACGCGCTCACCGCAGCCGGGTCCTTCGCCGCGACGAGGTCCTCTCCGACGTAGAGGTCCGCTCGGGCGAACAGGGAGCCGAGCGCGCGGAAGTCTCCCGCGTCGAGGTGGTAGGCGTAGAGGTGGACCAGCCGTTCGATCCGCCGGTGGTCGTCGGGGCCGACCGCGCTGTGGCTCATGCCGTGTACCGCGAGGCTGATCCCGCGCTCACGTCGACCACCGTGCCGGTCACGTGCGGGGTGTCCGGCCCCACGAGGAACAGCACCGCCGCGGTGATCTCCGCCGGATCCAGCAGCGGCACCGGCATCACGTGGAACTGCTCGAGCACCGGCGCCACGTCCTCCCACGCCGGCTCGGCCAGGTCCGGGCGCAGCCCACGGTAGAGCGCCGGGTTGTGCACCATCGGCGTGGAGGTGTTGCCGGGCGCAACCGCGTTGACGGTGATCCCGAACGGCGCGAGGTCCAGCGCCGCCGCCTTGACCAGCCCGATCACGCCCCACTTGGAGGCGACGTAGGGCACCGCGCCCGGGATGCCCATGCGCCCCATGTTCGACGCCGTGGCCACGATCCGGCCGTACCCGCCCTCGATCATGAACGGCGAGACCGCCCGGAGGGTCTGGAACACGCCGGTGAGGTTGGCCGCCAGGACCTCGTCCCACACCGCGCGGTCGGCGTCCTGGACGGACCCGCCGCCGTAGACACCGGCGTTGGCCACCGCGATGTCCAGCCTGCCGAAACGGTCCCGGGCCACGGCCACCGCCGCGTCGAGCGTGGCGGGATCGCGCACGTCCCCGCGGACCGGGACCGCCTCGCGGCCCTCCTTGCGCACCAGGGCCTCGGTCTCGGCGAGATCCTCCGCGGTGCCCAGCGGGTAGGTCATCTGCGGGCTGTCCGAGCAGCGGTCGACCAGGACCAGGTCCACACCGCGGCGGGCCAGGGCGACGGCGTGCGAACGCCCCTGGCCCCGGGCGGCCCCGGTGACGAGGGCGACCTGCCCCTCGAGTGTGCTCACGAGGCACCCACCAGGTGCCCCCACCGCTCGCGGATCTCCCGGCGCAGCAGCTTGCCGCGGCCGCCGGACCCGTCGTTGGCGTGCGGGAGCTCGTCGGCGACCACGACCAGGTCGGGACGCGAGGGCTCGGGCAGCTTGTCCGCCACCGCCGCCAGGATCGCCGACTCGTCAATGGCCGCCCCCGGACGAGCGGCCACCACCAGCAGGATCCGGTCCGGACCGTCTTCCGTGGAAACACCGACCGCGCCCGCCTCGGCGACCCCCTCGACGGCCGCGGCCGCCTCCTCGACCTGGGCCGGGAGCGTGAACACTCCCCCGCGCTCGACGGCGTCGGACCGCCTGCCGAACACGCTGAGCCTGCCCTGGGCGTCGACCACGCCGAGGTCGCCGGTGCCGAACCAGCCGTCGACCAGGGCCTCGGCGGTCGCCTCGGGCTGGCCGTCGTAGCCCGCGGTCACGTGCGGGCCGGCCAGCTGGACCTCGCCGACGTCCCCGACCAGCGGCGCCCCGTCCGGCCCGACGACCCGGACGGCACCACCGGTGCGGGCGTGCCCGATCACGCCGTCGGGCAGCTCGTCCCGGCGGCCGATCACGCTGTAGGGCGCCTCGGTCTGCCCGAAGTAGCCGTAGAGGCCCAGGTCCGGTAGCCGCTCGAGGATCCGCGCCTGCAGTGAGGGCAGCAGCGGCTCGCCGCCGAGCATGGCCACCCGCAGCGACGACAGGTCCGCGGCCGAGTGGGTGTCGTCCGCCAGGAGCTCGGTGAAGAAGCTCGGCGTGACGCTGATGTGCGTGATCCGCTCCCGCGGGACGGCGACCACGAACTGCTCCGGGCCGTACCCGGACTCCAGCACCAGGCGCGCGCCCCCGGCGAGCGCGGGCGCGGCGACGGCGAGGAATCCGATGCCCCAGATGATCGGGCCGGTGCCGATCACGGCGTCCCGGCCGAGCGGCACGTCGATCCACAGCTTCTCCGCCACGGCCAGGCCGCTGCGATGCGTGTGGGTCACGGCCTTGGGCAGGCCCGTGGAGCCGGAGGTGAAGTAGAGCGCCAGCGGGTCCTCCCCGCCGGTGGTGATCTCCGGGGCGGTCGTGGGCGCGGCCTCGGTGGCCGCGTCGAGGTCGACCGCGTCCCCACCCGCGCCGCCGACACGGAGCCAGGTTCGGACCCCGGGCAGCTGCGGGCGCAGCTGCGCGACGAGCTCGTCGAACCGGCCGTCGTAGACGAACGCCGTGGCCCGGCTACGGGTGATCACCGGGACGAACACCTCGGGTGCCCAGTACGGGTTCAGGGCGAGCAGGACAGTGCCGAGCTTGGCCTGGGCCAGGTAGGTCTCGGCGACCGAGAGCGTGGAGTCGAGCAGGGTCGCGACCCGGTCCCCGGATCCGAGCCCGGCGGTGGCCAGCGCGTTGGCCCGCTTGTTCACCCGGTCGTCGAGCTCGGCGTAGGTGTAGTGCTCACTCCCCAGGTACGTGAGCGCGACGTCATTCGGCGCGCGGTCGCGCTGCGCAGTGAGGACGGCGTGGCCGAAGTTCGCGTACCGGGACATGGGCACCTCTCCGTGCTGTGTCGGGAAACCGGGTTCAGGAGCCGGGGTATCCGCCGCCGCCGTGGGCGTCGTCGAGCAGGTCGTAGTCGGGGGTGAACCCGCGCCGCGGGATCTCGTCGACGACCACGACCGCCTTGGGCTTCTTGTACGAGGCCACCAGCCCGCGGACGTGTGCGATGAGCTCGGCCTCGGCGACCGGCTCGGACACCGTGACGATCGCGACCACGTGCTGGCCCCACGTCTCGTCCGGCCGCCCGATCACGGCCGCGCCGGTGACGGCGGGATGCTCCTGCAGCGCCCGCTCGACCTCGGCCGGGTACACGTTCTCCCCGCCGGACTTGATCATGCGGAGCTTCGGCCCGACGAAGCTGAGCGTGCCGTCCTTCTCCCGGCGGCCGAGGTCGCCGGTGTGGTGCCAGCCGTCGCGCAGGGTGCGGGCGGTGAGCTCCGGGCGGCGGAAGTAGCCGCTGAACACGTGCGGCCCGCGGGCGACGATCTCGCCGACCGTGCCGTCCGGCACCTCCGCGCCGTCGGCGTCGAGGATCCGGACCTGGGCGAGCAGGCTGGGCCGGCCGCTGGTGCCGAGGCCGCCGAGGCCCAGACCGTGGAAGGTGAGCATCCCCGCGACCTGGGTCTGGCCGTAGCCTGCGAACGACCGCCCCCACGGGCTGTCGTCGAGGGTGATCATGGAGTTCCACTGCTCGTCGAACGGCCCGAACCGCAGGCTCGACAGGTCGAACCGGCGGTCCGCGTTCGCCTCGACGAGCTGGGTGATCATGGCCGGGAAGAGCATGGCGCCCTGGCAGCGCTCGCGTTCGATCAGCGTGCAGGCGAGCTCGGCGTCGAACGTCGGCAACAGCACGTTCGTGCCGCCGTAGACCAGCGTCATGGCCGCGAACATCATCGTGCCGACATGGAACAGCGGGCCGGAGTCGAGGAAGACGAAGCCCTCCTCGGGCTGCCGCAGCGCCCCGAGCACCAGGCTGTGCGAGACGAGCGCGCGGTGGCTCAGCAACGCGCCGTTGGGCCGGCCGTCGAACGCCGCGGTGTACAGCAGCAGCACGGGATCGGTGTCGGGCACCTCCACCGCGGGGTCGACCGCGGGATGGCCCGCGATCCACTCCTCGTAGCCCTCCGGCCCCTCGCCGTTGTGGCAGATCCACCGCGCGTCGCTGCCGGCGCGCAGCGGGTCGAGCGCCTCCTCCAGCGGGCCGCTCTCCCACACCACCACCGCGGGCCGCAGGTCGTCGAGCACGAACCGCAGCTCGTCGGTCGACTGGCGCCAGTTCGCGGGGCACAGGACCGCGCCCAGCTTCCCCACCGCGACCAGAAGCTCGAGGATCCGGAACGAGTTGACCCCGAGCCAGAGCACGCGGTCGCCCCGCCCGACCCCCGCCGCGGCGAGGGCACCGGCCAGCCGGTTGGTGCGCTCGTCGAGCTCCGGGTAGGTGAGCCGGCGGTCGCCGTCGACCAGCGCGACCGTCTCCGGCCTGCTGCGGCGGTGCTCCCGGACGACGTCGGCGAGAGTCAGTTCGTGCATGACGACCTTCCAGACCGAGAGGCGCTCAGCGGAACGCGGGGATGACTTCCTTGGCGAAGAAGGTGATGGCCCGCTTCATGTCCTCGAAGGGGATGTGCCGGGTGCTGCCGAAGTCGCACATCAGGTGGTTGAAGCCGAACTCCTGCAGCATCGCGACCTGGCCGATGACGCGCTCCGGGTCGCCGATGACCTCCAGCTGCTCCCAGCGGAAGTCGTTGCCGACGCTGCCGCCCTTGAGGTAGCGGCCCTCCCAGAACTCGAAGCCCTTGGCGGTCTTGCCGGTCTTCGAGTCGATCGGCGCGCTCTTCTCGTTGAAGATGCGGCCGCGGTCGAAGGCCTTCTCGAACTGCTCCTGGTCGGCGCGGGCCTGCTCGACGGTCGGGGCGAGCCAGACCGAGCGCGAGATGACCAGGTCGGTGTTCGCGGTGTCGTGCCCGGCGGCCGCGGCGACCTCGTGCCAGGTCTCGGCGGCCTTGTGCACCTTGCGGAACGGGGCCGCCGGGTCCGCCAGGATCGGCAGCCCGCGCTTGGCGTAGAGCTCCACGGTCTCGGGGCTCACGGCGGCGACCGAGATCGGCGGGTGCGGGTTCTGCAGCGGCCGCGGGTTGAGCTCGATGTCGCCGGTCTTGTAGTACCGGCCCTCGTGCTGCACCCGCTCCTGGGTCCAGAGCTTGGTGATCACGTCGAGTGACTCGTCGAACCGGTCACGGGCCTCGGCGAGGTCCATGCCGAACCCGTCGAACTCGATGCTCTGGTAGCCGCGACCCACGCCCAGCTCCAGCCGCCCGCCGGACAGCACGTCCACCTGGGCCGCCTCCTCGGCGACGTGGATCGGGTTGTGCAGCGGGAGCACGACCACGCCGGAGCCGAGCCGGATCCGCTCGGTGCGCGCGGCGAGGTAGCTCAGCATCGTGAAGATGTTCGGGCAGGTGCCGTAGTCGCGGAAGTGGTGCTCGGAGACCCACAGCCCGTCGAAGCCCAGCTCCTCGAGCAGGTCCGCGACCCGGAGGTTGTAGTCGTAGACCTCCTTGATGCTGTTGTTCCGGTCGGGCCGGTGGAACAGCAGGAAGGTGGAGAACTTCATCGGGCGGTGTTCGATCGGTCCCTGGTCGGACACGGCTTCCCCTTCACGTCGGACGGGCGGCGGGCCACCCGCCGCGAGACGCCCTCGGGCGTCGAATCAGCACGAATCAACCAAGCGCTCGCTTGGTCATGGTATCAAGGCGCCGGGTCGGCGCAAGGCCGTCGAGCAGGCTCGACGACGAGCTTCGCGAACGTCTCGACCAGGTCCAGCAGCCCGTCGCGGGTCGGCGCGGAGAACGGCACCGACAGCCAGTCGACGCCGGCCGCGGCGTAGTCGCCCAGCTGCTCGCCCAGCGCGGCGAACTCGTCCGCGCCCGGCGACTCCTGCATCCGCATCCCGAAGGGCACGAAGCAGACCTGCGGGGCCTCGACCCGACCGGCGTGCGCCGCCATGTCCCGCAGCAGCGCGGTCCGCGTCGCCAGGTCCTCGAGCGTCTCCAGGGGCGGGGTGCGGGTGAGCCGCACCGCCGCCGCGGGCTGCGGGAAGGGCATCCAGCCCTGCCCGTGCTCCACGACCCGGCGCATGGCCCGCCTGCTGTTGCCGCCGAACCAAATCGGTGGGTGCGGACGCTGCACGGGGGTCGGCCGCATGGTGTGCGCGGCGACCTCGAAGGGCGGCTCGGTCAGCGTGACCGACTCCCCCGACCACGCCCGCTTCATGAGCTCGAGCGCATGGTCGGTGCGGGCCGCCCGGTCCTCGTAGTCCAGGCCCAGCGCCGCGAACTCCGACCGCAGGTAGCCCACGGCCGCGCCCAGGATGACCCGGCCGCCGGACAGCACGTCCAGGCTCGCCACCGACCGCGCCGTGAGGAACGGGTTACGGTAGGGCAGCACCAGGATGTTGGTGAGCAGCGCGATGTCGCGGGTGCGGGCCGCGGCGAAGGACAGCGCGATCAGCGGGTCCAGCGCCTGGTGCCCGCCGCGCGACAGCCATTTGTCCTGCGGGAACGGATGGTCGGTCACCCCCACGGCATCGAACCCCGCCGCCTCGGCGGCCTGGGCCACCTCGGCGACGGCGTCCGCCGTGAGGAACTCCTCGGGCCGCTCCGCCTGGTCGGTGGGCAGCCCCAGTACGAAGCGCACTCGGGCCTACTTCGTCGGCGCGAGCGTGGAGCCCGGGAAGGGGGCCAGCAGGGTCTCCCGCCACGGGCCGTCGAGGTACTGGCGGGCGCTCTTGCGCCACTCCAGCAGCCGCGGGTCGGCCTTCGCCTCCGCGTCGAGCCCGACGGCGGCGTCGTACGCGCGCTGGGTCTCGAGGTGGGAGTCGATGTCGGTCCCCCAGAACGTGACGACCTCGGTGTCGGAGAGCAGCACCTCGTAGAGGCCGACGAGCCGGTGCCCGTGTTCGGCGAGGATCGGCGCCCGCTCCTCGCGCACGGCGGCGAGGTAGTCCAGCGCCGCGCCGGGGCGCACGGTCGCGATCTCGTGCAGGAAGAACGGCGAGGTGTACTGCTCGGCGCGCAGCGCCTGCAGGTCCGGGGTGCCCTGGACCGCGCCCATCGGGCGGGAGAAGGCCTTGTGCCGCAGGTCGTCGATCGAGGACAGGAACAGCTCGGGCTTGACGTCGTCGTAGATGTCGAGCATCTGCCGCCAGCCGCCGTCCCAGCCGCCGTGGCAGTCCCACAGGGTCACGGCCTTGAACTGCTCGTGGCCGGTGATCCCGATGGCGTAGAACGCGCCGACCAGGTCGATGGCCCGCGAACGGACGGACAGCCCGGACGTGAGCTCGGACTCCGCCGCCGCCCGAGCCTCGTCCTCCTTCTTGTAGTCCACCAGCCACTGCAGGTACTCACGCGGGTTGCGGGAGTTCATGGGGTGGAAGTAGACCTCTTCGAGCAGGTAGATGCCGCGGGGCACGATGCCTCCTTGGAGTAGTGACTTCTCTACGACGCCGCGGGGACCGCGGTGAGGGTGTGGAGCCGGGTGAGGGCCTCGTGCGCCTCGGCCATCACCCCGGAGATGATCTGCTCGACCGTCGGCAGGTCCTCGATCAGACCGACGACCTGGCCCGAGGCCATCACGCCGAACCGCGGGTCGCCGTCGATCATGGCCGCGCGGTAGAGCATCGGGGCGTTGGCGGCCATCAGGATCTCGGCGATCGGCAGCTTCTGGTTGCGGCGCATGGCGAGCCCCTCACGGGCCAGCGCGAGCCAGCTCGTGCCCGACAGCGCCCGCCAGTCCTTGGCGGCCCGCGCGGACCGGGCGAGCCGGGCGAGCGGCCCGGAGCGGTCGAGCAGCTCGGCGCGCTCGGTCCGCAGCGTCCGGCTCGGGGCGCCGTCGATCGCCGTGGTGACGAACGTGTCGGTGACCGACTTGCCGAGGTAGATCTGCTTGACGGCGTCGGGCACCTCGGAGTCCGCCGAGAGCAGGAACCGGGTGCCCATCGCGATCCCGGCCGCGCCGTAGGCGAGCGCCGAGACCAGGCCGCGGCCGTCGAAGTAGCCGCCGGCCGCGACCACCGGAATGTCGACGGCGTCGACCACCTGCGGGAGCAGCAGCGAGGTCGGGACGGTGCCGGTGTGCCCGCCGCCCTCCGCACCCTGCACGATCACCGCGTCGACGCCCCACTCGGCGACCTTCTCGGCGTGCCGGCGGGCCCCGATCGACGGGATCGTGACCACCCCGGCGTCCTTGAGCTTCGCGATCACGTCCCGGCGCGGTGCGAGCGCGAACGACGCCACCTTCACGCCCTCGCGGATGACCAGGTCCACCCGCTCCTGAACGTCCGGCGAGTCCGACCGCATGTTCACCGCGAACGGCGCGTCGGTCGCGTCCTTGACCTGCGCGACCGCGGCCTTCAGCTCCGGCACCGACATCGGCGCGCTCGCGATCACCCCGAGCCCGCCCGCGCGCGAGGTGGCGGCGGCGAGCGCGGCGCCCGCGACGAACCCCATCCCCGTCTGCACGATCGGGTACCGGATGCCGGCGAGCCTCGTCAGCGGAGTCTCCAGGACCTCTGTCGTCCCCATTGGCGACCACCTCCCGACGACAACCTAGCAATCACTTGCTTGGTTAGCTAGGGTCGACCGGGATCGAGGAGGTGACAGGGTTGTCGGATCGCAGATCCCCAGGCCTGCGGGACCGCGCCGCGGTCGCAGGCATCGGGTGGACGCCCTATTCGAAGAACTCCGGGGTCAGCACGCTGGAGCTCGCGCTCCGGGCGATCTCGGCGGCCCTGACGGACTGCGGGCTCACCGCCGCGGACGTGGACGGGCTCGTCACGCACGGCGTGGGCGACTCCACACCGGCGGCCACGGTCGGCGCGGCCCTGGGGGTCTCCGACCCGCACCTGCTGCTCGACGTCTGGGGCGGCGGCAGCATGTCGGCCGCCACCATCGGCACCGCGGCGATGGCGGTGGCGAGCGGCCAGGCCGAGACCGTCGTGTGCTGGCGGGCGCTCAACGCCCGCTCGGAGTTCCGGATGGGCGGGACCGGGCGCGCCGCGCCGACCCTGGTGGAGTTCCAGTACCAGGTGCCGTACGGGCTGTTCACCCCGCCGCAGCAGTACGCGCTCGTCGGGCGGGCCTACCTGGAGGCCGCCGGCGCCGGCGCCGAGGACCTGGGCCGGGTGGCGATCACCCAGCGCGTGCACGCCGCGCTCAACCCGCGGGCGATGATGCGCGAGCCGCTCGACATGGAGACCTACCTCGGCTCGAGGTGGATCGCGGAACCCCTGCGGCTCTTCGACTGCTGTCTGGAGACCGACGCCGCGATCGCTGTCGTCGTCACCTCCGCCGAGCGGGCGCGCGACCTGCCGCAGCCCCCGGTGCTGGTCGCCGCCGCGGGCACCGGCGGTGGGCACAGCCTGTTCTCCGACGACCGGCCGGACTGGTCGGTGAGCGCCGCCGCCGACCTTGCGCCCCGGCTCTACGCCAAGGCCGGCATCGGGCCGGACGGCATCGACGTCGCCGAGCTGTACGACGCGTTCACCCCACTGGTCCTCATGCAGCTCGAGGACTACGGGCTGGCTCCGCGGCACGGCGCGCCCGACCTCGTCGCGTCCGGCGCCACCGCGCTGGGCGGCAAGATCCCGACCAACACCCACGGCGGCCACCTGTCCGAGGGCTACCTGCACGGGCTCAACCACGTGGCGGAGGCCGTGATCCAGCTGCGCGGCCACGCCGGCGAGCGCCAGGTCCCGGGCGCGGCCACCGCGCTGTGCACCGGGCAGCCCGGCTACGTGTCGGGCGTGACGTCCGCCCTGATCCTGCGGAGCGACCGATGACCCTGCGCCCCGTCCCGGACCGGGATTCGGCCCGCTGGTGGGCCGCGGTCGCCGAGCACCGGCTGCTCCTGCAGCGCTGCACCGCCTGCGGGCACCTGCGGCTTCTGCCTCGCGCGGGCTGCGGGCGCTGCGGGTCCTTCGACTGGACCGACCAGGAGGCGGCTGGCACCGGCACCGTCGTGAGCTGGACCGTGGTGCACCGTGCGGTGGACGGCAGGCCCACCCCGTACGTGGTGGTGCTGGTCCGGCTCGACGAGGCCGACCACCTCGTCCTGCCCGGCGCGTGGGCGGGCGAGCCGGACGGGAGCGGTCTGGCGGCGGGCCTGCCCGTCCGCGCCGAGTACGTGGATCTCGAGGTACCGGACGGCACCGACCGAGTGGCACTCGTCGCCTGGGCGGCATGCCGAGCGAGCGCTTGAGCGCGGTAAGGGGATACTGGACCGATGGCAGCTCCCAAACGGGGGGCCTCAGGCGCCCCGACCAAGCAGCGCTCCCGCGCGGCCCAGGACCCCGGCGCGTCCTCCGAGCGCCGTCAGGCGCTGGTGGAGATCGCCGCCGAGCTCTTCGCCGAGCGCGGCTTCAAGGCCACGACCGTGCGCGAGATCGGTGACGCCGCGGGCGTGCTGTCCGGCAGCCTGTACTACCACTTCGACTCGAAGGAGACGATCGTCGACGAGATCCTCTCGAGCTACCTCGAGAGCCTCATGGCGACCTACCAGGAGATCGTCGCGCGCAACACCGACCCCGAGAGCACGCTGCGCGAGCTCGTCGAGGCGGCCTTCATCTCGCTCGGGCCGCACCGCGCGGCGATCACCGTGCTGCAGAACGAGCGGAACTACCTCTCCCAGCTCCCCCGGTTCGCCTACCTCGCCAAGGCGGAGAACGACGTCCGGCGGCTCTGGATCAAGGTGATCACGGACGGGATCGAGGACGGGGTCTTCCGCTCGGATCTCGATCCGAAGATCACGTACAGGTTCTTGCGTGACTCGGTGTGGGTGGCCGTACGGTGGTTCACCCCGTCCGGACGGCTCACTGCGAAGCAGCTCGCGGACCAGTACCTGACCCTGATGCTCGACGGGCTCAAGGCCGGCACTCAGTCCGCGAGCTGACGCTTGAGGACCTTGCCGGAGGCGTTGCGCGGCAACGCCTCCCGGAACTCGATCACGCGCGGGCGCTTGTAGTTCGCGAGCTCGGCGCGGCAGAAAGCCGCCACGGCGTCGGCGTCCAGCGCCGCCCCGGGCCGCGGCACCACGAAGGCCTTGCCCACCCGCCCCATCCGGTCGTCGGGCACCCCGACGACCGCCACCTCGGCCACCCCGTCGATCCGGGCGAGCGCCCGCTCCACCTCCGCCGGGTAGACGTTGAACCCGCCGCTGATGTACATGTCCTTGAGCCGGTCGGTGATCCGCAGGTTGCCCGCGGCGTCGAGCACCCCGACGTCCCCGGTGTGCAGCCACCCCTCGGCGTCGACCGCCTCGGCGGTGGCCGCGGGGTCGTCCAGGTAGCCGAGCATCACGTTCGGGCCCCGCAGCCGCACCTCCCCGGCTGTTCCCGGGGGCAGCGGCGTGCCCGCGGCGTCGGTGACCCGGACCTCCATCCCCGGAGCGGCCCGCCCCGAGGTGCGGGTCACGACGTCGGCCGGGTCGCCCGGGCGGCACAGCGTGGCCACCACGGCCTCGGTCATCCCGTACGCGGTGAGCACCTCGTCGAAGCCCAGCTCCGCGCGCATCCGCTCGACCAGCGTCTCGGACACCACGTCCGCCCCCGTGACGGCGAGCCGGAGCCCACCCAGGTCCGCGGCCGCGACGGCGGGATGGTCGAGCATGCTCTGGTAGATCGCGGGCGGGCCGGGCAGGACGGTGATCCGCTCGCGCTCGACCATCCGGACCAGCTCGTCGACGTCGAACACGGCTTGCGGAACGATCGTCGCGCCGGTGAGCAGGCAGACCAGGATCCCGGCCTTGTAGCCGAAGCTGTGGAAGAAGGGGTTGACGGCGAGGTAGCGGTCCTCGGGCGCGATCGCGAAGCAGCCCGCCCAGGCGGCGGCCGCCCCGACGGTCTGCCGGTGCGCGCTCATGGCGCCCTTGCTGACCCCGGTGGTGCCGGAGGTGAAGAGCACGTCGCACAGGTCGTCCGGCGTGACGGCGGCCGCGCGCGCGTCGACGGTCTCCGCCGGCGCCCGGCGCTCCCCCGGCCCGTCGCCGATCCGGTACACGGACCTCACCGCGGGCGCGGCGGGCACCGGACCCACGCCCTCGCCGGGCAGGGCGCGCAGCTCGGCGCCGCGGTCGGTGCCGAGGAACTCCCCCACGACGACCACGGCGACGGACCGGCTACGCCGCACCACGTCCGCGGCCTCGGCGGCGGTGAACCGGGTGTTGACCGGGACGACGACCCCGCCCGTGTACAGCACCCCGAGGGCGGCGGCGATCCAGTCGTGCGTGTTCGGCGCCCAGACGGCGACCCGCTCCCCCCGCCCGAGCCCGCCGGCGAGCAGCGAGCCCGCCCACGCGCGGACCGCCGCCCGGAGCTGCGACCAGGTCTGCCGGGTCTCCCCGTCCGCCACGGCCTCGCGGGGGCCGAACAGTGCTGCCGCCCGGTCCACGAGCGCGGGGACGGTCTGCGGGTGCGTCATCGTCATGCGCACAGTCTAACCAAGCAAATGCTCGCTTTTCTCAAGCTCTTGAGCCGCAGCGACCTGCCGGATACTGTCGAGGCAGGCACCAAGCATCTGCTTGGTGCGGCGAACCGGACGATGTCGCCCGGAGAGGGAGTGCGATGAGCCCGACTGCCGAGGTCCCCGACTGGCGGACCGTCCCGCGCATGCTCCGCGAGCGCGCCGCAACCGCGCCGGACACCGTCGTCGTACAGGACGGCGACCACGCGATCACCCTGGGCGAGCTGCGCGTCGCGGCGGCCGAGGTCGCGCGGGCGCTGATCGCCCGCGGCGTGTCCCGCGGGGACCGCGTCGCCATCTGGGCCCCCAACACCTGGCAGTGGGTCGTCGCCGCGTTCGGGGCCTGGGAGGTCGGCGCGCTGCTGGTCCCGCTGAGCACCCGCGCCAAGGGACTCGAGGGTGCGCAGGCCCTGCAGCGCACCGGATCCCGGCTGCTGTTCACCATGGACCACTTCCTGGGGGTCGACTACGCGGCGCTCGCCGTGGAAGCGGACCTGCCCCAGCTCGCCGAGGTCGTCCTGCTGCCGGGGTCGGCGCCGGTCGCCGGCGCCACGGGCTGGGCGGACTTCGTCGCCGCGGGGGTGTCGGTCCCCGAGGAGACCGCCGAGCGGGCGGCCCTCGCCGTCGAGGTGGACGACCCGTTCGAGATCCTCATGACCTCGGGCACCACCGGCGAGCCCAAGGGCGTGCTGCTGACCGGCGCGCAGATCCTGCGCGCCTACTGGGACTGGAGCGAGGTCTGCGGGCTGGGCCCCGGCGACCGCTATCCCATCGTCAGCCCGTTCGCCCACGGCTTCGGCATCAACGCGGGCCTGCTCGTGTGTGTCGCGCGGCTGGCCACGATGGTCCCGGTGGCCGTGTTCGACCCGGACCGCGCCCTCGAGCTGATCGAGGAGCACGGCCTCACCACCCTGGCCGGGCCGCCCAACCTCTTCGAGCGCGTCCTGACCCACCCCGACCTCCCGAACCGGGACATCAGCTCGCTGCGCTGGGCCATCGTGGGCGCCGCGAGCGTCCCCACCGAGCTCGTGCGCGCCATGCAGGAGCGCATCGGCTTCGAGCGCGTGACCAACGCGTACGGGCTGATCGAGGGCTCCGCGGTGACCATGACCCGGCCGGGGGACCCGGACGAGGTCGTCGCGTCCACCGCCGGGCGTCCGGTGGCGGGCATGGAGGTCCGGATCGTCGACGACGCCGAGCTCCCGCTGGGCCCGGAGGAGCAGGGCGAGGTGCAGGTCCGCGGCTACGGCGTCACCCGGGGCTACTGGGACGCGCCGGGCCTGACCGCCGCGGCGTTCGCGCCCGGCGGCTGGCTGCGCACCGGCGACGTCGGCGTCCTCGACGCCGCGGGCAACCTACGCATCGTCGGGCGCAAGAAGGACATGTTCATCGTCGGAGGCTTCAACACCTACCCCGCCGAGATCGAGAACCTGCTGTTGCACGACCCGCGGATCGCCTCGGCGGCCGTCGTCGGGGTGCCTGACCCGCGGCTCGGCGAGGTGCCGTGGGCCTACGTCGTGCCGGCCGCCGGGGTGGACCTCACGGAGACCGACGTGGTGACGTGGGCCAAGGCGAACATGTCGAACTACAAGGTCCCTCGGCGGGTCGAGGTCATCGACCGGCTGCCTGTCACGGCGAACGGCAAGATCGAGAAGTTGGTCCTCGCGCAGCGTGCGCGGGAGGCGGCAACCCGTACCTAGTCCTCTCCGGGAGCCCGCGATGACGCGATCCCGCGTTCAGCCCGTCCCCCTCCACACCGACCCCGGGAACCTGCCGGGCCGGGGCATGGTCCTCTGGATGGGCACCGTCGGCCAGGTGCCGTTCGCCGAGAGGCTGTCTGCTGCCGCGGCGGGCGGGTACGTAGCGATGTCGGTGCTCCCACTGGAGACGCTCCAGGATGCCGAGGAGATACGGCGCCGCGCCGCCGACGAGGGCGTCGGGCTCTCCGCGGTCGATCCACTCGCAGGCTGGCTCCCGGACTGGGCGCCCACTCCGCACACCGGCCGGGACCGCGAGGCTTTCCTCCGACCATTGGCCGCGCTCGACATGGACCGTGTTCTTGGCGCCGCCGCAGCTGCCGGGTGTAAGGACGTCTCGGTGATCGAGCCCTACGGCAGGCCGGTCCCGGTGGACCTGGGTTCGGAGGCGTTCGCCGAGGTCTGCGACCGGGCGGCCGCCCACGGACTGTCGGCACGGCTCGAGGCCATGCCCTTCAGTGGCATCCCCGACATCGGCACAGCGTGGGACATCGTGCAGCGGGCCGGCCGACAGAACGGAGGCCTCGTGGTGGACACGTGGCACCTCTTCCGCGGCGGGTTCCGGACCGGCCTCCTCGACGAGATTCCGGTCGAACGGATAACCCTGCAGCTGTGCGACGCCCCGCTGGTCCCGGCGAGCGATCTCTGGGTCGAGTCAGGGAGCAGGCTCCTACCGGGTGCGGGAGAGCTGGACCTCACCTCGGTGGTCTCCACTCTCCGCAGGCGAGGTTTCACCGGTCCGGTCGGCCCCGAGGTCGTCTCCCCTGCACTTGCCCACCTCGGACCGCACGAGGCCGCCCTGCGCGCCGCCCGAGCCTGCCGTCCTCTGCTCGACCATCCCCTTCCCGACGACGAGGAGTAACCCCGGCTACACCACCGCCGGATTCTTCGAGGACCTCACCGGCGACGACCAGGAGCGACCCGTCCGCACCAACCTGGCCGGTCCGCTCGAGCTGACCCGCTACTGCTCCCCGCGATGCGCGAGCGGGCAGCGGCCGGATCGGCGAGGCGCTGGCCGACCGAGGTGGCGCCATTCGGTGTCGACGTCGTCGTGTTCCAGCCCGGAAACCACGGCACGGACCTCGGATCGAACGTTGTACCCGTCCTGGTCGAGGACACTGCCTACCGACGGCTCGCCGAGGCCACCCTCCCCCGGCCGACCCCGGCTGGGCTGCTTCGCACGATCACCGCAGAAGGCGGTCGCCCGCATCTGCGACGTACTCGAGGTGGATCGGGCCCCGTTCCGGATATGGCTGGCGACCGACGACCACGTCGCCCATCTGATCGCCCGGATCGCGCTGTATGCGGTGCGCAGGCGGGGAGTCGAAAGCACCACCGGCATCCGTCCGTGACAACCGACCGACAGAGTGTGGCATGCGACGTCTCGACGGCAAGATCGCGCTGATCACCGGAGCAGCGTGAGTCAGGGCCGTTCTCACGCCGTGCGCCTCGCGGAGGAGGGCGCGGACGTCATCGCGGTCGACATCGCCCGGGACGTGGAGACGGTGCCCTTCCCGGGCGCGACGCCGGAGGGTCTCAAGGAGACCGTTGCCCTGGTGGAGGCCCTCGACCGCCGGATCGTGAGCGCGGTCGTCGACGTCCGCGACCGGGCGGCGCTCCCCGAGGCGGTCGGTCGTGGCGTCCGCACGCTCGGCGGGCTGGCCATCGTGGTCGCGAACGCCGGCATCTTCGGCACCGAGGCCCTCTCCGTGAGATGCCGGTCGAGCTGTCGACGGGGAACGGCTGACCTCCGACGAGCTATTTGGGGCTTCTGCCAGCTGCTCGTGGTCGCCGGGAACGAGACCGCGGCAACGCTGATCGGAATGGGCTCGTTCTCCTTGCGCGCCACGCCGACCAGCGACGACGCCGTCGAGGACCCCTCGCGGTGGCCGGCCGCGGTGGAGGAGGTCGTTCGGATCGAGTCCCCCACCCAGGTGGTGCGGGGTCTGGCCACTGAGGATGTCAGCGTTCACGGCCCGGCGATCTCGGCGGGCTCAAGGGTCATGCTTGTGTTCGGGGCAGCGAACCGAGACGAGCGGGAGTTCTCCGAGCCGGACCGCTTCGACATCACGCGCAAAATCCAGTGGCCGTTGGCCTTCGGCCGGGGGCCTCTGCCTCGGCGCCCATCTCGCCCGGCTCGAAGCGGGAGCCTCGTTCGAGGAGTGGCCCTCGCGCTTTCCGGACTACGGGCTCGACGGCGAACCGCAACACGCGGTGTCGATGTGGGCACGCGCCTACCGCCGCACACCTCTCCTGTTCGACTCGGCATCGAGGGAGAGATCGTGATGACGAGACTGCACTCTGCTGCTCGAACTGGACTCGGCCCTGGCCCGGTGGTCGCATTCGACCGTGGCTCCCGCCGGGGTAGGCCGAGCCGACCGCGAATCAGCGAACTGGGTCGCTCTTCGACGGGGCGACCCGGTTCGTGCCCCCATCAGGCGGTCAGCACGGGGCCCGGGTAGGCAGCCAGCAAGTACTCCTGCGCGTCGCCCCGTAAGAGCTTGGCGCTCGCGGCCTCCCACTCCCGCATCCGCGGGTCCGCCAGCGCTGCGTCGTCGAGACCAAGGTTGGCGTCGCGCGCGCGCATCAGCCCGACCTGGCCCTCCGCGTTGCCCGCCCACAGCGTGCACACCCGGCCGCGGCTGAAGGCGATCTCGTAGAGACCGGCGAGCCGGAAGCCGTGGTCGGCCATGTACGGCGCCCGCAGCTCGCGGGCGGCGGTGAGGTAGTCCAGGCCGGAGTCCACCGCGACGTCCGCGAACTCGATGAGCGCGTAGGGCCCGTGGACCCCCTGGTCGCGGAGCTCCGCGGTGGTGGGGCAGCCGGGTGCTCCGACCAGCGGGAGCGAGGTCGCGCCGAACCGGACCCCGTCGATCGCGGAGAGGAACAGCGAGTCCGGGACCCCTCGGTACAGCTCCACCATCCGGCGCCAGCCGCCGGGCCAGCCGCCGTGGCACTCGTACAGCGAGAAGGCCTGGAACTGCCGATTCCCGCTGATCCCGGCCGCGTACCAGGCACCGATCATCTCGATCGAGTCCGGCGAGCCCGCCTGGGACTGCATGCGGGTGGCTGCGTTGGTCTCCTCAGCCAGGCCGTCGGGATCGGCACGGAACTTCCGGGTGGCCCAGCGCAGGAACCGCTGCGGGTTGGCCGAGACCATCGGCCGGAAGTCCGTGATGTCCATGCAGAAGACGGGTCTCATGTCGGTGCGGTCAGCTCAGCCGCTCGACCACCATGGCCATGCCCTGGCCACCCGCTGCGCACATGGTCTCCAGCCCGATCTGCTTGTCACCCCAGCTCAGCGCGTTGAGCAGGGTGGTGGTGATCCGGGCGCCAGTCATCCCGAAGGGGTGCCCGACGGCGATCGCGCCACCGTGCACGTTCACCCGGTCCACGCCGATCCCGAGCTCGTCGATGCTGGGCAGGACCTGGGCGGCGAAGGCCTCGTTGATCTCCATGAGGTCGACGTCGCCGATCGTCATGCCCGCGTTCGCGAGCGCCCGGTTGCAGGCCTCGACCGGGCTGAGCCCCATGATCTCCGGGGACAGGGCCGACACCGCAGTGGACACGATGCGCGCCAGGGGCGTGATGCCCAGCTCGCGTGCCCGCACGTCCGACATGATCACGAGGGCCGCCGCGCCGTCGTTCAGCGGACAGCAGTTGCCCGCGGTGACGGTGCCGTCCTCGCGGAACACGGGCTTGAGCCCGGACAGCTTCTCGATCGTGACGCCGGCGCGCGGGCCGTCGTCTGCCGAGACCACCCCGCTCGGGGTCTCCACGGGCGTGATCTCGCGCTTCCAGAAGCCGGACGCCACCGACTCCTCGGCGCGGTTCTGGCTCAGCACGGCGAACGCGTCCTGGTCGGCGCGGGACACCCCGCGCAGCGAGGCGACGTTCTCCGCGGTCTCGCCCATCGCGAGGTAGACGTCCGGCAGCGCGCCGGACTCCCGCGGGTCGACCCACGCGCCGGTCCGGGCGGCCGCGGCGGCCGAGGCCTCGGCGAAGACCGGGTTGCGGGTGTCCGGCATGCCGTCGGACTTGCCCTGGGCGTAGTGGGACACGACCTCGGCGCCAGCCGAGACGAACACGTCGCCCTCGCCCGCCTTGATGGCGTGCAGCGCCATCCGAGTGGTCTGCAGGCTCGACGCACAGTAGCGCTGGACCGTGGTGCCCGGCACCCCGTCCAGCCCCAACAGCACCGACACCACGCGGCCCAGCCCGTAGCCCTGCTCCCCCGCGGGCTGGCCACACCCGAGGAGCAGGTCGTCGATCGTCCGCGGGTCGAGCTGCGGCACCTGCTCCAGCGCGGCCCGCACGATGGTCGCGGTCAGGTCGTCCGCGCGCACCTCGCGCAGCGAACCCTTGAACGCGCGCCCGATCGGCGACCTGGCCGCCGCCACGATCACTGCCTCCGCCATCCCGACCCCTTCGACGAGCTATTGAGCAAGCGCTTGGTACTATACCCCGTCTCGGGGCCGGGGGACACTCCCTTCCGGGGAGGCGGTCAGCTCAGGCCCGCCTCCGCCGGGGTGAGCAGGCCGTCGCCCGCCAGGTCGCCCCGGATCAGGATCTTGACGTGCTCCACGTCGCCCTCCTTCGGCCGCAGCGCCTCGAACGCTGTGCCCACACCGTGCGGGCCCGCGTACCCGGTGACCATCAGTGCGGGGTCGTACCGCCCCTCGCGCAGGTGGTCGTAGGCACGCCAGAGGGCCTCGTACCGCGACTCGCCCCAGGCCGGCCCGGTGAGGAAGAAGACCGAGGCGTTCTTCTGCACGGCCGACATCGTGCGCAGCGCGTCCGGCGAGGGGTTCGAGCCGACCACGCTGAACACCGTGTACGCGGGCGCCGATTCGATGAGCGAAGCCAGCAGGCCGCGGGCGGCGCTGGCCTCCACGACGTAGAGCCGCGAGCCCTCCCGCGCAAGCCGACGCCACTCCGCGACCGGGTCCTGCTCGCGCGGGTCGACGGCGACCGTCGCCCCGTAGGCGAGCGCGATCTCCCGGCGCCGCGCGGACAGGTCGGACACGACGATCGGGTGGGCACCCCGGGCCGCGAGCTCGACGACGGCACCGAGGCCGACCGGCCCCGCCCCCGCGACGATCGCGCCCTCGCCCTCCCCGATCCCCGACCGCATGACGCCGTTGACGCCGGTCGCGACGGGCTCGAGGGTCGCCGCGAGGTACGGGTCCACCTCGGGCGCCAGCCTCACGTGCCCTCCCGCCTGGACGATCGCCTCCGCGGCCAACCCGCCCGGGTAGGCGTTGGCGTAGCCGACCGTGCGCACGACTCCCGCGGGGTCGACCACCCAGGGCAGGGTGAACAGCACGTCGCCCACGGCGTAGTCGGTGACCTCGGAGCCCACCTCGAGCACCCGGGAGGTGAACTCGTGCCCGAACACGACCGGTCGCTCCGGGTCGAAGTTGCTGCCGACCGCGCCCACCGCCTCGTTGGCGGCGAGGAAGTCCTCGGTGTGCGCCCACGCCGACAGGTCACTCCCGCAGATGCCGTTCGCCAGCGGGGCCACCCGGAGCTGTGTCGGCCCCAACGGGGGCAGCTCCACCTCCGCGACCGCGAACGAGCCCTTCTCGAACACTGCTGCCGCTACCATCGCCTCGTCCTTCCTCGTCGCCGTGACCACAAGGGCCACCGCTGGATGTTCTCGCAGTGCTGGTGGGTCAGTCCGCGATCCGTCGCCGCGGCGCGAAGACCGCGGCCACCGCGGCGACGACCGCCGCTGCGGTCAGTGCCACCAGGTAGCCGCTGAGCCCGTGGACGTCGAGTCGCCGACCCGGACCAGGCCCGACAGCAGAAGCACGACCAGCTGGGCGCCGAGCGCACCGCCCCCGGACTGGCCCGGGCTCACCACGCCCGCGGCCACGCCCTGCTGCTCCGGGCGGGTCGCCCCGGCGAGCGACCAGCAGCGCGGCCACCGCCACCGCGAGCAGAGCGCACCGGTCACGCCGACCCGCTGGGCGAGCGCAGCGGCGACGAGGGAACGATCAGGAGCACACCCACGAGCAAGACCGCGTCGAGCACCGCGAGGAACCAGAAGACCCCGGCGAGCCCGAACGCCCGAAGAACAGCCCACCGATCGCCGCGGCGACCACACCGACGGCGCCCATGCTGGTGGCGAGCACGCACCCATCGTGAACCAGGACGGGCTGAACACGTCGCGCATCAGCGAGTAGGCCAGCGGCACCGCGGCCAGCAGCAGACCCTGCAGACCCCGCCCGACCAGGAACACCGCGTAGTCGGTCGCGATCGCCGTCAGGACCGAGCCCGCCACGGCGACCACGATCAGCAAGGTCAGCACCAGCCGCTTGCCGAAGATGTCACCCAGCTTGCCCGCGATCGGCGTGGCGATCGCCCCGACCAGGCTGAGCACGGTGACCGCCCAGCCCGTCTGCAGCGTCCCGAAGTACTCCGAGATCTGCGGCAGGACGATGGGCACCAGGGCGAACGACAACGCCACACTGACCGCGACCAGGACGAGGACCACCAGCGCGGCGATCCGGCGCACCCCGCCGACCGGCGCCACCTCCTCCGGCAGCCGGTCCTGTTCCACATCGGACTCTGATGTCGTCATCGCCCTCTCAGGCTCTCCTCGTCCGCGCCGGTGGGACCCACCGCCGCCAGCCCGGCCTCGACGATCGCGTCGGCGTCGGACCTCAGCTCCAGCCAGGCGTACAGCGTGCCCAGGAACGCCACGCGCATCCGGGCCCGCGCCGCCGGATCGGCATCGGGGGCGGTCACCAGGGCCTCGAGCCTGCGCCCGAGCGCGGCCAGCTCCACGACCGGCTCGTGCTCTGCGAGCTCGGCGGCGTGCCGCACGACGAACCCGAAGGTGCTCTCGTGCGCCCGGACGAAGTCGAGATGGGCCCGCAGGGCCGTTGCGAGCCGCTCGCGCGGGTCCGCCACCTGCGCCACCTGATCCAGGAGCCGCTGGTACGCGGGCAGGAGCGGGTCGACGAGCGAGCACAGCAGCCCGGCCTTCGACCCGAAGTGGTGGAACAGCAGGCCCTTGCTCACAGCGGCCTTCGCGGCCACCTCGGCCATGCCCACGTCGGAGTACCCACGCCTGTTGAACAGCGCCAGCGCCGCGAGTCGGATCCGTTCGCGCGCGTCGTCGCTCTGCGCCGCCGGCGTCGTCACGATCGCGCCTCCGAAGACCGCACTGCCCCTGACTGACCGGTCGGTCAGCCGTCCAGAGGGTAGATCCGCACAGGGCCCGGCGGCAACCGCCGGGCCCTGTGACCTACTACCACTTCGCGCGCGCGGAGGGACCTCGTTCAGACCACCGGGTGGTGGCAGGCGACGAGGTGCCCCGGGCCGACCTCGGCGAGCTGGGGCTCCTCCTGCGCGCAGCGCTCGGTGGCCAGCGGGCAGCGCGTCCGGAACCGGCACCCGCTGGGCGGGGCGCTGACCGAGGGCATCTCGCCGACGGCGGGGATCGGCGGCAGCGTCACCTCGGGGTCCGGCACGGGCAGCGAGTCCAGCAGCAGGCGGGTGTAGGGGTGCGCGGGGCGCGCGTACACGCCCTCGGTGACCCCGAGCTCGCACACCTTGCCCAGGTAGAGCACCATCACCCGGTCGCTGACCAGCTTGATCACGCTCAGGTCGTGGGACACGAACAGCACGGTCAGGCCGAAGCGGTCGGCCAGGTCGTGCAGCAGGTTCACGATCTGGGCCTGGATGGATACGTCGAGCGCCGACACGGGCTCGTCGCAGACCAGCACCTCGGGCTGCAGCATCAGGGCCCGGGCGATGGCGATGCGCTGGCACTGGCCACCGGAGAACTCGCCGGGCCTGCGGTCCCCGACCAGGTCCACGTCGAGCCCGACGGCGTCGAGGATCGCCGCGACCCGCGCGTCCCGCTCCCCGCCGTCCCCCCACACGTCGAGCCCCTCGGCCACGATGTCGCGCACCTTGCGGCGCGGGTTGAGCGCGGCGATCGGGTCCTGCTGGATCAGCTGCATGCGCTGCCGCTCCCGGCGCATGGCGCCGCCGGGCAGCGTGGTGAGCTCGCGACCGTCGAACCGGACCGAGCCGCGGGTGGGCTTGGGCAGCTGCAGGACCGCGCGCACCGTCGTCGACTTGCCGCAGCCGGACTCCCCGACGATCCCGAGCGTCTCCCCCGCCTGGACGTCGAAGCTGATCCCCGACACCGCGTGCGACACCTCGCGCCCGGTGCCGCGGTACTCCACGACGAGGTCCTCCACCCGCAGCAGCGCCTCGTCGCGCAGTGCGGCGGTTCCCGAGCCGGCCATCAGGACGCCTTCCGTGCGACGGGGTTGTGGCAGGCGAGCAGGTGCTCGTGCGCCTGGGGCTCGAGCTGCGGCAGGTCGGTAGCGCAGCGCTCGACGGCGTGGGTGCACCGCGGCGCGAACCGGCAGCCCGCGGGCAGCGCGACGAGGTCCGGCGGGCGGCCCGCGATGACCTCCAGTCTGCTGTGCGTGGGCTGCTCGACCCGCGGCGTGGAGCGGAACAGCGCCTCGGTGTAGCGGTGGCCCATCTCGCCGAACAGCACGCGGGTCGGCGCGGACTCGACGAGCCTGCCCGCGTACATCACCGCGACCCGGTCGGTGTGCCCGGCGACCACGCCGAGGTCGTGGGTGATCAGCACCATCGCCATCCCGCGGTCGCGCTGTAGGCCGCGTAGCAGCTCGAGGATCTGCCGCTGCACGGTGACGTCGAGCGCGGTGGTGGGCTCGTCCGCGATCAGCACCCGCGGCTCGCAGGCCAGCGCGATCGCGATCATCACGCGCTGGCGCATCCCGCCCGACAGCTCGTGCGGGTACTGGTCGAGCCTGCGCTGCGGCTCGGAGATGCCCACCTGGGTCAGCAGCTCCACCGCGGACTCCCGGGCCTCCTTCCGGCTGCGGCCGAGGTGGAAGCGCTGCGGGTCGGCGATCTGGTCGCCGACCCGCCGAACGGGGTTGAGCGAGGTCATCGGGTCCTGGAAGACCATCGCCAGCTCCGGGCCCCACAGGTGCTTGCGCCGCTGCGGAGACAGCGAGGCGAGGTCCTCGCCGTCGAGCAGGACGCGGCTCTGCGCGCCGAGCACGGCGGTGGGCGGCAGCAGGTTCATCACCGTGCGGACCAGGACGGACTTGCCCGAGCCGGACTCGCCGACGATGCCGACGCACTCGCCGGCGTGGACCTTCAGCGAGATCCCGTCCACCGCGCGGACCAGGCCGCGGGGGGTGGGGAAGGAGGTCTCGAGCTGCTGGAGCTCGAGCAGAGGGGTGGTGGTGGGGGCGGCGCCTGCGAGGTGCTCTTTCCGCCGTACCGAGGAGGTCATCTCATGTCTCCACTGACGTCAGATCTTGCGGGCTCGGGGGTCCCAGTGCCTGCGGGTCCAGTCACCGACCCGGTTGAGCGACAGGACGGTCAGGAACAGCACGGCGCCGGGGACGAAGACCAGGTGCGGGTTGCGCTCGACGTCCTGCTGGCCTGCGGCGATCATGTTCCCCCAGGTGGGCTGCGGGCGGGGGATGCCCAGGCCGAGGAAGCTCAGCGACGCCTCGGCCACGATCAGCACCGCCACGACGACGAAGGCGTAGGACAGCGCCGCCATCACGACGTTGGGCACGATCTCCTTGAGCAGGACCCGCGACCCGCGGGCCCCGACGGCCCGCGCGGCGAGGACGTAGCCGCGCTGCGCGAACACGAGCGTGTTCGCGCGGGCGAGCCGGTAGAAGGTGGGGATCGCCAGCACGCCGAGCACGGCGGTCATGGTCAGCACGCTCGGCCGGACGACGGCGGCGAGCGCCAGCAGCAGGATCAGCGGCGGGAAGGCGAGCAGCGCGTCGTTGAGCAGGGTCAGCCCACTGTCGACGAGCTTGCGGTGGTAGCCCGCCAGCACACCCAGCAGCCCGCCGACGACGAGCCCGAGCAGCACCGCACCCGGGCCCACGACCAGCGAGATCCGGGCCCCGTAGACGACCCCCGACAGCACGTCGAGGCCCTGGCGGTCGGTGCCGAGCGGATGCGCGGAGAACAGGTCCGGCGCCGCCATGATCGGCTCGTTCAGGGTCAGCGAGGGGTCCTGGCCCTCCGCCAGCGGCAGCAGGTCCGCGAACAGGGCGGCGCCCGCGACCAGCACGAGCCAGGTGACGGCCAGCCAGACCCCCGGCTCGAAACCCGGCGCGAGCCGGGTGGCGAGGTGGGCGGTCAGGCCGCGCCACGCGGCGAGGACCCCGCCGGCGAGGACGCCGATCCAGAGCAGGCCGGTCGGGTCGACGGGCCGCAGGAACACGGCGCCGACCGCGAGCGCCAGCCCGGCGCCGACCAGGACAGTGGGGCTGACGGTGGGCCTGCGGCGCGGCCGCCGGGGCGGCGGGGCGACCAGCGCGACGTCGCGCTCAGACACGGGCATGGCGGGTCCTCGGGTCCAGGAAGAGGTAGGAGAGGTCGACGAGCGCGTTGACCACCACGTACAAGGTGGCGATCAGCAGCACCCCGGACTGGAGCACCAGGAACTCCTTCTTGGCCACGCTCTCCACGATCAGCGTGCCCATCCCGGGCAGCCGGAAGATCGTCTCGACCACGACGGTGCCGCCGAGCAGCCGGCCGAAGCTGATCCCCGCCACCGTCACCAGGGAGAACGACGACGGCCGCAGCGCCTCCTTGACCAGGATGTGCCGGACCGGCATCCCCTTGGCCCGCGCGGCGAGCACGAAGTCCTCCCCAAGGGTCGTAGCCATGTCGTTGCGCAGCACCCGGGTGAGCTGGGCGGCCTCGGCCAGGGCCAGGGTCAGCACGGGCAGGAACACGCTGCGCAGGTTGTCGGCAAGACCCGCGGTCTCGATCCGGGCGAAGCCCTGACGCGGGAAGTCCGGCATGACCAGGACCAGCCCCACCCCGACCACCAGCACCGCACCGGCCGCGATGAGCCGCCTGCGCTTGTCGTCGGGGGTGAGCCGTTCGCCCTTGACCCCGACCGTCCCCAGCGCCAGGAACATCGTTCCCAGGGCGACCAGGCCGATCAGGGCACCCTTCACGGCGTCCGGACGGAAGACCACGAAGAAGATCAGCACGAGGGCCAGCAGGAAGCTGGGCACGGAAATGAGCCCGAAGGCGACGCCGGACGCCGCGCGGTCGAAGCCGCGACCGAAGCGGTAGGCAGACCAGGTGCCGACCGGGATGGCGATGGCGAGGGCGAGCGCCGTGGCCAGCACGGCGATCTCCAGGGTCACCGGCAGCCTGCTCGCGATGAGCGAGCCGACGTCCTGGACCGGGGCCACGAAGGTCTTACCCAGGTCACCCTGCAGGAAGCCGCCGAGCCACTCGACATAGCGCAGGTAGAGGGGCCGGTCCAGGCCGAGCTGGTCGCGGACCGCGGCGTACTGCTCGGGCGTGCCCTCGGGCCCCACCACCGCCACCGCCGGGTCGCCCGGCACCAGCTGCACGAGCAGCGCGGTCCCGATGCTGACGAGCAAGAGGACGGGCAGGACCCGCAGGACGATCCGGCCTACCTCGCGGAGCACGGAGCCCCCTGGGAGCGGAGCCGACCACGCATTCTTGCCTCCACATCGTCCTTGATCGGGAGTGCGCGAGCCCACATCTACTACCAAGCAGATGCTTGCTCGAAGCGATCCGAGCCAACATGAGCTGCGTCGCAGTGTCAAGACGCCAAGCAACTGCTTGCTGTAGCGACGAGGTCAGGCTACTTTCCCGCTCGGACCTGGTGACCGACCACGGTCGGTCGGGCCTCGGTCGCGTCAGTCGCCCGAGGTCACGAAGGCCTTGTCGAAGCGGATGATGCTGCCGCGGTCGAGGACCAGCCCGCCGATGCGGGCGTCGTAGACGTTGGCCTCCTGGAAGGCCGCGAGGTTCGCGGCGAAGGGGTTGTCGTCCAGGATGGTCTGCATTTCCGCGACGATCGGCTTCTGCTGCTCCGGCGTCGACGCCATGCGCAGCTTCGCCAGCTCGGCGTCCATCCGCGGGTCGAAGTAGTTGTAGTAGTTGGACTTCGAGGCGCTGTTGAACGAGCGGTTCATGACCGCCCACAGGCCCTCGGCGGAGAACTGCGGGCCCCACAGGACCAGGTCGTAGCCCCGGTCCGCGACGACCTTCTTGATCACGTCCTGCAGCGACTGGGTGCTGTCGACGTCGACGGTGAAGCCGACGGCCTCGAGCTGAGCCTTGACCGCAATCGCCTCGTCGACGCGGGTGGAGGCGTTGTCGGACAGGAGCCGGATCCGGCCGTCCCAGCCTGCGGCCTTGGCCTGGGCGACCAGCTGCTTGGCCTTCTCCGGGTCGTAGGCCGGACCGGCCACGCCGTCGTAGAGCCCCGGCGTCTCCGGGTGGACCAGCGCCGAGGTGGCCAGCGCGGTGCCGTTGAAGGCCCGCTGGTTCACCGATTCCGTGTCGATCGCGGCGACGACGGCCTGCCGGACGGACTTGTCCCCCGTCGGGCGGTCCGCCTTGCTGTTCATCGCGACGGCCTCGCCGAAGTTGAACAGCGTCGACAGGTCGGCCAGACCCGCCTGCCGGGCCTCGTCGATCACCTGCGGCTCGCGCAGGAACGCGATGTCGAGCTCCTTGTTCTGCAGCGCCTCGTAGGTCCCCTGCGCGCCCGGGATGGTGACGAACCGCAGGCTCTGGATGCAGACCGGGCCGCCCCAGTAGTCCGTCTTGGCCTTCATCACGATCTCGTCGCCCGGCGCGTAGCGCTCCAGCTCGTACGGGCCGACGCCGCCGCCCGCCGGGTTGTTCGCGAACCCGTCCGCCCCGCGCTCGGCGACCAGCCGCGGGTTGGTGATCATCCCGACGTCCGTCGCCAGCACCCGCGGGAACAGCGGGTACGGCGAGTCCAGGGTGAAGCGCACCGTCAACGGGTCGAGCACGTCGGACTTCGCGATCGTCGCCGCGTCGCCCCGCGACACCTGAGTGTTCGACGGGTCCTGGTGGCGCGCGATGCTCGACACCACGTCCTCGGCGGTGAGCGGGTCCCCGTTCCCGAACTTCACTCCGGACCGCAGCTTCAGCGTCCAGACCTGGTTGGTCGCGTCGTCCGCGGTGAGCGACTCGGCGACCTCCGGCTGGTACGTCTGTGTGGTGCTGTCGTACTTGATCAGAGTGTCGAACAGGGCGGTGATCTCCGTCCCGCCTGTCGTCGCACTGCCGGGCTGCCCCACCGGGTCAAGCCCCTTCGGCGCCGAGAAGGTGCCCATCGACACCGACCCGCCGACACGGTCGGGCGTGCACTCCCCCGTCGCCGCGTCCGCGCCGCCGGAGCCACCCCCTCCCCCGCACGCCGCGACGCTCGCGACGATCGCGACGGACACCACGGCCGTACTCAGCCGACCACGCATGGCACTCTCCACATCATCCTTGACCGGGGAGGAACGAGCAGCGCACCAAGCAGGCGCTTGCTCGCGGAAGCAAACATGACCTGGGTCTCACCTGTCAAGGTGGCCCGATTCGGCTCGGGTTACCAAGCAGATGCTTGCTCAGAACCGGGCCGCCCGGCATACTGGGCACGCTGTCGAGGACGACACGGGAAGGGCCGTCGCGGCCCGCTCTCGCCGAGCGAAGGGATCGGATCCCCTGCCCGCCCCCTCCCCCGAGACACCCCGCCGCGGCAGTGTCGTGGTCCTGGGCTCCGCCGCGCTCTGCGGCTCCCTGGTCCAGACCCTCGTCGTACCCCTGCTCCCGAGCCTGCCCGCGCTGCTCGACGTGTCCCCGTCGAGCGCGGCCTGGCTGGTCACCGCCACCCTGCTGAGCTCGGCGGTCACCACCCCGCTCCTCTCCCGGCTCGGGGACACCTTCGGCAGGCGGCGGATGCTCGTGACGGCGCTCGGGCTGCTGACGGTCGGGTCGGCGCTGTGCGCCCTGGCGACCTCCTTCGTGCCACTGCTGCTCGGCCGGGCCGCCCAGGGCACCGCGATGGCCGTCGTCCCGCTCGGGATCAGCCTCGCCCACTCGCTGCCCGCGGTGCGCCGCCCGAGCCTGGCCGTGAGCACGATCAGCGCGATGATGGGGATCGGCGGGGCCGTCGCCCTGCCGCTGGCGGGCTGGACCTTCCAGCACTTCGACTACCACGTCCTGTTCTGGGCCACCGCCGTCGCCGCAGGGTCAACGGTCGCGCTGGTGCTGCTGGTGGTGCCGCGGGACACCGGCGCCGCCGAGGCGAGCCGCGCGGTCGACGTCCGCGGGGCGTTCCTGCTCTCGGGCGTGCTCCTCGGCGTCCTCCTCCCCCTGACTCAGGGCCGCGACTGGGGATGGACCTCGCCCGCGACGCTCGGCACGGCCGCCGCGGCGCTGGTGCTCGGCCCAGTGTTCGTGCTGACCCAGCGGCGCACCCCGGACCCGATCGTCGACGTCCGGGTATTCGCGACGCGGACCGTGCTGTTCACGAACCTGGCCTCGCTGCTGACCGGCTTCACCCTGTTCGACAACTTCGTCTCGACGGTCCGGGTTGTGCAGGCGCCCGTCGAGACCGGCTACGGGCTCGGCATGAGCCCGCTCGCGGCAGGGCTGATCCTGCTGCCCACGGGCCTGGTCATGGCCATCGTCGCACCGCTGGGCGGGCGGCTGATCGAGCTCCGCGGCCCGCGCGTCGCCATGCTGCTCGGGCTCGCGGTGCTGTTCGCGGGCAGCCTCGTGCGGCTGGTCGGCGGCGCCACCGCCACCGCGATCATCACCGGGTCCGCGCTGATCGGCATCGGCACCGCCCTGGCGTTCGCCGCGATGCCGTCGCTGGTCCTCACCGCGTCGCCGCCGGACCAGGCCGCCGGCGCGGCCGGGCTGAACGCACTCAGCCGCTCCCTGGGGACGACGGCCGCAAGCGCGGTGTCCGGCGCGGTGCTGGCCGCCATGACCTTCGACGTCGGGGGGACCCCGCAGCCGTCGGCCGCGGGGTTCACCCTCGTCGCCGCGCTGGGGAGCGCGGCCGCGCTGCTGGCCGTGCCGCTGGTCCTCGCGGCCCGACCCGCCGGCGGTCAGCGACCGAGGTAGGCCTGGGTGACCGCCACGTCGTCCACGAGGTCGGCGGCGGCGCCCTCCACCACGATCTCCCCGAGCCGCAACACGTGCCCGCGGTCCGCCACCCGCAGCGCTTTGCGCACCACCTGCTCCACGAGCAGGACGGTCATCCCGTCGTCGGCCAGCGCCCGGACCTCGGCGAGCACGGCGTCGACGACGACCGGGGCCAGCCCCAGCGACGGCTCGTCGAGCAGCAGCACCCGGGGTCGGGACATCAGCGCCATTCCGATCGCGAGCATCTGCGCCTCGCCGCCGGACAGCGCGCCCGCCGGCTGACCGCCGCGCCGTTCGAGCGCCGGGAACCGCGCGTAGGTCGACTCCAGGTCGGCCCGCACCCCGGCGCGATCCCGCCTGCCCCAGGCACCGACGAGCAGGTTGTCCCGCACTGTGCGGCGGGCGAAGACCCGCCTGCCCTCCGGCACGATCGCGATCCCCCGCGAGGTCGCGGCCCGCACCCCCGCGGGCAGCGGCTCGCCGCCCAGCAGGACCCGGCCCGCGGTGCGCGGGACCGTGCCGAGCACGGCGGCCAGCAGCGTGGACTTGCCGGCGCCGTTCGCGCCGACCAGTGCCGCGACGCTGCCCGCGGGCACCTCGAGGTCGATCCCGTGCAGGATCTCCGCCCCGCCGTAGCCGGCCCTCAGGCCCTCGATCCGCAGGTCCACGCCCGTCCCCTCCGCGCTCACGAGCCGGCCCCCGGCACCGCGGGCTCGCCGCCCAGGTAGGCCGCCACGACCGCCGGGTCCCGCCGCACCTCGGCCGGGGTGCCCTCGGCGATGACCGAGCCGCGGTCGAGCACGGTGACCCGGTCGCACAACGCCATGATCAGGTCGACGTCGTGCTCGACGATCACGACCGTCACGCCCGCCGCCCGGACCCGCCGCACGACGGCCGCGAGCTCGTCGGTCTCGGGACCGGACAGTCCGGCCGCGGGCTCGTCGAGCAGCACGATCCGCGGCTCGGTGGCCAGCACCCGGGCAATCTCCACGAGCCGCTGTGCACCCGCGGGCAGCCCCCCGGCCCGCTCGTCCGCGAGGTGTCCGACGCCGACGGTGTCCAGCCAGGCACGTGCCTCGACCCGACGCGCCCGTGCCTCCGCCCGGGCGGACGGCAGCCGGAACACGTAAGCGAGGTGCGAGGCCCGCCGGTGCACGTCGGCGCCGTGCACCACGTTCTCCAGGGCGGTCTCGTCGACCATCAGCTGCGGGGCCTGGAAGGTGCGCGAGAGCCCCGCCCGAACCCGCCGGAAGGCCGCCCCGGTCAGCGGTGTCCCGCCGAGCTCGACGGTGCCGGTGTCCGGCCGCAGCGCCCCGCTCACGCAGTTGAGGAAGGTGGTCTTGCCGGAGCCGTTGGGTCCGATCAGGCCGTGCACGGTGCCCGGCGCGGCGTCGAGCGAGGCGTCGACGAGCGCGCGCACCCCGCCGATGCTCTTGGCCAGCCCGCTCACCCGCAGCCCGACGGGCTCGGACCGCACCTCGAGCTCCAGCGTCGCGGCGGGCTCGGGGGACGCCTGTCGGGTCACGGGTCGGGCGAGGCGTTCGAGCAGCCCCCGGATCAGGCCCGCGAGCCCGCGCGGGACGAGCAGTACGGTGAGCAGCAGGATCACGCCGTAGGTCAGCGTGGACGCCTGCCCGCCCTCGGCGAAGACCGTGCTCAGCCCGATCGGGATCAGCACCATCGCGACGACGCCGAGCAGCGGGCCGCTGATCCGGCCCTCGCCGCCGAGGATCACCATCAGCAGCACGAGCACCGAGAGCGCGATGGAGAAGGGCTCGGGCGTGGTCCGACCGTTGATCATGGGATAGAACGAGCCGGACAGGCCCGCCAGCGCGGAGGCCAGCACGAAGGCGGTGAGCCGCACCCGCGCGGGCGCCACCCCGAGCGACTCGGCGAGCGGCCTGCTCAGCCGGGCCACCCGCATCGCGCGCCCCAGCGGGGAGCGGATCACATTGCGCGCCAGCACGTACAGCACGGCCGCCAGCCCCGCGAGCAGGGTCCAGAGCAGGTTCAGGTCGAGGTCGCTCGCGCGGACCGGCAGCCCATCGCCGCCGCCGGTGAGCCCGGACCACAACAACAGCAGGGAGGTCGCCACTGAGAGGTAGGCGAGGCTGATCGCGGCCACCGCGAACGGCCCGAGCTTGAGCGCCGGCATCCCGGTCACCAGCCCGACCACCGCGCACACGACGACGGCGAGCGCCGACCCCGCGGCGAACGGCCAGTCCCAGTGCGCGTGGGTCAGCGCGACCGTGTACGCGCCGACCATCGCGAACGCCGCGGTGCCCAGCGAGATCAGCCCCGCGTGCCCGACCAGCACGTTGAGTCCGAGCACCGCGATGAGCTGGACGGCGCCGTTGACGAAGGCGTAGAGCCGGTAGTTGTTCGGCACCAGCAGCGGGATCGCCACGATCAGCACGACGGCGAGCACCGCGCCGGAGGCGAGGGAGGCCCGACCGCCGGCCAGCAGGGCGGCCGCCGCCCGCGAGACCGGTCCGACGCGAGCGTGCTCGCTCATACGACCCTCACCTGTCGCCCCACCAGACCCTGAGGCCGCAGCACCAGGATCACGAGCACCACGACCAGCGCGGCGGGCGCCTGCAGCTGCGAGTCCCCGTAGGTCACCGCCGCCTGCTCCACCACCCCGAGCAGCAGCCCGCCGACCAGCGCACCGCCGATGTGCGGGATCCCGCCGATCGCCGCGGCCATGAACCCCTTGAGCGTCAAGGCGAGCCCGACGTCGACCGACGCCTGGGTCACCGGTCCGGCGAGAAAGCCCGCCAGGCCCGCGACGGCCCCGCCGATCGCGAAGGCGACCAGCGACAGCCGCCCGACCGGCAGCCCGCGCATCTGGGCCGCCTCCCGGTCGTCGGCCACCGCGCCGAGGCCCCGGCCGGTCTCGGTGGACCGGAGGAACCACACCAGCAGGCCCGCGACCAGCAGCGCGGCGGGGACCATGAGCAGCCGCGGCACCGACAGGGTGAGCCCGATGACGGTGAACGACTCCGGCCCGGGCCAGAAGTTCGGGAACGGTCGGCTGGGCGGCGAGCCCGGCTCGGCGGTCACGACCAGCGTGGTGACCGTCTGGAGGATGATCGCGAACCCGAACGTGCTCAGCACCCATACCGAGGCGGCCTGGGAGCGCACGGCGGGCCGCACCGCGACCAGGTCGGTGACCGCGCCCAGCACGGCGGCGAGCGCCACCGCGCCGAGCAGAGCGAGGACGACCGGGATGCCGGCCGAGGTCCACAGCAGGACCCCGGCGACGCCGCCGAGCATCACCAGCTCGCCGTGGGCGAAGTTGAACACGTTGGTCGTGGCGAACACGATGTTGAGCCCGATCGCGACCAGCGCGTAGATCGCGCCGCTCTGCAGGCCGCGGACCAGGGTGTCGATCAGGTCCATGTCAGCTGCTCAGGCTCGGGTCGCCCTGCACGACGCCGTCGTCGAAGGTGCCGGCCACACCCCACCGCAGGTCCTCGGCCCGCAGCCCCAGGTGGTCGTCGGCGCTGAACCGGTAGGTCAGCCGCAGCCCCTCGGTCGGGTTGGCCACGAGGTGGTCGACCATGGCCTGGCCGTCGGTCGACCCCGCGCCCTCGGCGGCAGCCTTGACCAGCCCGAACGAGTCGTAGGAGGTCGCGGCCAGGTACAGGAAGAACGTGAGGTCGGACGTGCCCAGCTGCGTGTGCAGGTCGGTGCGGAACGCCTCCACCTGCGGGGTGAGCGAGCCGCCGAGGACCGATGGGGTGAAGCCGGACGCGCGTGCGCGACCGAGCAGGTCCGCGGGCACGGACTGGGCCAACGCGGGCTGGGCCAGCGCCGAGTTGCCGAGGATCGGACCGGAGAAACCGGTCTCCTGGACCGCCTTGAGCGCGGTGGCGTAGTCGGGAACGCCGACGGCCTGGATGACCAGTGTGGTGGCGCCCTCGTCGACGAGCTTGCGCACCTGGGCGGTGACGTCGGTTGCGCCGGTCTGGAACTTCTCCACGCCGACCACCCGGGTGCCGGGGCTGCTCGGCAGCGCCGCGTTCACGGTGTCCACCGTGGTCTGCCCGAGCGGGTTGTCTACCACCAGCAGGCCGAGATCCGGGGCGCCCGCCGAGGCCGCGGCCGCCACGGTCGAGGGCGCCTCCAGCTTCTTCTGGGCCTCGATCTGCACGGTGTAGGGGTTCTCGGCGGGGTCGCCGGCCTCGGGCAGCGAGCTCATCGTGACCGAGAAGGTCTTCGCGCGGGTCAGCACCGGGAGCACCGCGGTCGTCGGGCCGGACAGGTCCCGCCCGACGACGGCGTCGACCTCCTCCTGGTCGACCAGGCTGCGGGCGGCATCGGTGCCGCCGTCGGTGGTGCCCTTGTCGTCTCGGACCACGAGCTCCACCGGGCGCCCGGCGATCGTCGGGTTCTCCTTCACCCACAGCTCGGCCGCGCTGCGGTAGACCTCGCCGATCGAGGCCGTCGGGCCGCTCAGGGTGTAGATCGCGCCGATCCGGAAGGGCTCTCCGGAGTCCCCTCCGGAGGAGGCGGCGCCGCCACCGCAAGCGGCGAGGGTGAACAGGGCCGTCGCGGCCGCGGCGAGGCGCAGCACGCGGGACCGGGTCGGGCGGATCGGGCTTCGGCGTGTCATTCCAGGCAACCCCTCGTTGGGCGACCAAGCGCTTGGTCGAAAGTGGAAAAATAGGAAGTCCGGCGGCCGCCGTCAAGCGTTGACAATACCAAGCGCTTGCTCAAATAATGCGGATCTCACACCCGCTCTGACTCAAGGACGATCAGATGCCCCCACGCCGTCGCGGAGCGCGCTCCACCGCCCTGGCCGCGCTCGCCGCCCTGACCGTCACACTCGCCGGCTGCGGTGGCGCCGCCGGCGGCGGTGGTGGCGACGAGGGTCCCGTCAAGCTCGTCGGCCTCTGGGAGGTCAAGGGCGAGAGCGCCGTCGCCATCGACGACTACGACCACGGGGCGGCGCTCGGCCTGGAGGCGGTCAACGCCGCGGGCGGCATCGCGGGTCGACCGGTGGAGCTCGAGCGGGTCGCCTCGGACGTGCTGAACCCGCAGAAGACCGCCGCGCAGTTCCTGGAGGCCGTCGACAAGGACCCGGCGATGCTGATCGGGTTCGCCTCGGCCACCGCGCTGATCTCCGCCAAGTCGCAGATCGACCGGGCCGGGATCCCGCTGCTCTCCGCGACCAGCTCGACCGCGCCGCTGCGCAACGGCGCCGAGGGCGCCAGCGACTGGACCTGGTACCTGCAGCCCTACGACGACAACAAGAACGAGGCCGCCGTCCGGTACGTCACCGACGACCTCGGGGCGAGCCGGGTCGGGCTGCTCGCCACCAACGACTCGTTCGGCACGTCGAACATCGCGACCCAGGAGCGGCTGCTGACCGAGCGGGGCACCCCACCCGTCGCGGTCCGGACCTACGACGCCACCGCGACCGACCTGACCCAGAGCGTGCTGCCGATGCGGGACGCCCAGGCGATCCTCAGCTTCACCTTCCCCAACCCGCTCGCCCTCGAGCTGAACCAGCTGGGGCAGAACGGCATCGACGCGCCGGTGGTCTCGGCCAGCTCGGCCCCGATCGCGGTGAACGGCAAGCTCGTGACCGGCCCCGCGCTGGACCGGCTGGTCGCCGCGGTGCCGTGCGACCCGGCCAGCTCCACCGACCCGAGGATGGTCGCCTTCCGGCAGACCTACCAGCAGCGCTTCGGTGCCGTGCCGACCAGCGTCTCGGTGAGCACCTACGACGCCGTGTGGATCGCCAAGGCGGCCATCGAGAAGGCCGGCAGCACGGAGCCGGAGGCGATCAAGGCGGCGATGGCCGACCTCGCGGTCACCGACGGCGTGCTCTGCACGGGCGAGTACCGCGCCGACGGCGGGCACATGCTGCACCACGAGATGGTCATCGTGAAGTACGCCGCCGACGGATCGGCCACCGAGGCCCGCCGGTTCACCTTCGACCCGCTGCCCGCGGGCGCCTGAGTCCCGGACGACTCGTGGACACCCTGCTCACCCTGACTGCGAGCGGCATCGCCGCGGGCGCGATCCTGGCGGTCGCCGCACTCGGGTTCCTGGTGCTGCACAACGCCACCGGGGTGGTGAACTTCGCCCACGGCGACCTCATCACCCTCGGCGCCTACCTCGGCGTCTGGGCCACGGTGGACCTGGGCCTGCCGACGGTCCCGGCCTACCTTGCCGTCCTGCTGGTCATGGCCGGGGTGGGCGTGCTGATCGAGCGGCTGGCCTTCGCGCCGCTGCGCCGCAGGCCGGTGATCGTGGTGGTGATCGCGACGCTGGCCGCGGCCACCGTGATCCGCGGGGCCATCGGGGTCTGGCAGGGCTCGACGCCCCGAGCCCTGCCTAGCCCCGTCGGGGACGGCGTCGTCCGGTTCGCCGGCGTCGCCGTCTCCGGCCAGCGGGTGCTCGTGCTGGCGGTCGCCGGGCTCGCGGTGCTCGCCCTGTTGCTCCTGTTCGGACGGACCCCGTTCGGCAGGCAGCTGCGGGCGCTCGCGACCGACGCGGAGACCGCCCGGCTGTGCGGGGTGCGCGCGACCCGGGTGGCGGTCGTCGCGTTCGCGCTGTCGGCGGCGCTGGCGGGGCTGGCCGGGCTGCTGGTCGCCCCGCTCGGGGCGGTCGACCTCAACTTCGGGTTCGGGCTGATGATCACTGCGTTCGCCGCGGCGGTGCTCGGCGGGTTCGGCAGCCTGCCGGGGGTCGTCCTCGGGGCCCTGGTCATCGGGCTGGTGCAGCAGGTCGTCGGCGGCTATCTGTTCCCCGGCTTCGCGAGCGTGCTGCCCGCGATCGTGCTGCTGATCGTGATCGTCGTGCGGCCCACGGGCCTGCTGAGCCTCACCCGGAGCCGACTGTGACCGCGACCCTGAACCGCCCCACCGCCCCACGCGCGCTGCAGGGCAGGCAGTACCTGACCGTCGGAGCGTTCGTCGTGCTCGTCGGGGTGCTCGGCCCGCTGGTCGGGGCCACGCGCTCGGCGCAGTTCCTGGTGAACCTCTGGCTCGTCTACGCCGTCGCCGGGCTCGGCTTCTACTGGATCTTCGGGCTGGCCGGCCGGTTCGCCTTCTGCCAGACGTTCATGATGGCCCTCGGCGGCTACGTCTCGGCCTTCGTCAGCCGCATGCTCGGGCCCCAGGCCTTCCTGCTGTCGGTCGCCGCCGGAACGCTCGCCGCCGCCGTCGTCGCCACCGTGCTGGGGCTGGCCGTGCGCAAGGCCCAGCACTTCTACTTCGCCATCGCCACCTTCGCGGTCGCCCAGATCGGCACCGCGGTGTTCTCCCAGGCCACCGGGTTCACCGGCACCAACGGACAGGCGGTCGGCATCCCGCCGATCACCCTCGGCGGGCTGGAGCTGGTCCAGGACCGGGAGGTCTTCTGGTTCTTCCTGGCCGTACTGGGTCTCGCCCTGCTGCTCGCGGTCTGGATCGAGCGCTCGCCGCTGCGCCGGGCGGCGGTCGCCGCCCGCGACAACCGGCTCGTCGCCGACCTCGCGGGCGTGCGGAGCTCCCGCGTGCAGGTCACGCTGTTCGCCCTGGGCTCCGCGCTCGGCGGGCTCGCGGGCGCACTGGTGGGGCACTGGCAGGGCGTGATCGCCACCGACTCCTTCGGCATCGACCTGGCGATCGGGCTGTTCCTGATGCTATTGCTCGGCGGGGTGTCCTCGCCGTGGGGGCCGGTGATCGGGGCCGCGGTCTTCGTAGCGCTCCCCCACCTGCTCAGCGGCACCGAGGCGTACGGGCCGATCCTCTACGGCGTCCTGCTGCTGGTCGTGGTGCTGGTGATGCCGCAGGGCATCGTCGGCGGGATCCGGTCCCTGGTGCGGCGGTCGCGCCGCGAGGAGGTGTCCGACGATGCTGCGGGCTGAGGGGATCACCGTCGACTTCGGCGGCGTCCGGGCGGTCGACGACGTGGGGCTGAGCCTGGCCGCGGGTGAGGTCAAGGGCCTCGTCGGCCCGAACGGCAGCGGGAAGACGACCCTGCTCAACGCCGTCTGCGGGGTGGTGCGCGCCCGCGGCACGCTCACCGTCGCCGGCGAGCCGGTGCCGCTGGGCCGCCCGCACGCGGTGCAGCGCGCCGGGATCGCCCGCGTGTTCCAGGCCCCGCAGATCCTCGAGGAGCTGTCGGTCCTGGAGAACATCGCGCTCGGCTCGCCGGACCGCCGCGGTGCGGGCCTCCCGGGAGCCTGGCTGCTGCGCCGCCGGATGGTGCGGGCCGAGCGGGACCGGTGGCGGGCCGCCGAGGAGGCACTCGGGACCGTCGGGCTGGAGCGGGTCGGCGACGCCGAGGCGGGCGTGCTCAGCTACGGGCAGCGCAGGCTCGTCGAGCTCGCCCGCGCACTGGTCACGCGCCCCCAGGTGCTGCTGCTCGACGAGCCGAGCGCGGGCCTGAACGACGTCGAGACCGAGGCGCTCACCGCCCTGCTGGTGCGGGTGCGCGAGACGGTGCCCGCCATCGCCGTGGTCGACCACAAGATCCGGTTCCTGGACGCGCTGTGCGATCGGCTGCTGGTGCTGGAGAACGGCCGGGCCGTGGCCGAGGGCACCCCGGACGCCGTCTGGTCCGACGAGCGCGTGGTCCGCGCCTACCTGGGGAGGGCCGATGCTCGAGATCACTGACCTGCACGTCCACCACGGCACGACGCACGCGGTGCGCGGCGTCGACCTGACCGTCGGCGCGGGGGAGTCGGTGGCCCTGCTCGGCCCCAACGGCGCGGGCAAGACCTCGCTGCTGCGCGCGGTCAGCGGCCTGGTCGACCACACCGGGACCGTCCGGTTCGCGGGCACCGACCTCGCCGGGGCGAGCCCCGAGGAGATCGCACGGCGGGGGTTGCTGCACGTCCCGGAGGGCAGGCGCATCTTCCGCGACCTGAGCGTGCACGAGAACCTGCTCCTCGGCACCACCGCGCGGGGGCGCCGGTCGAGCACGCCGGTCGAGGCAGTCTACGACCTCTTCCCGGCGCTCGTCCCGCTGCGGTCACGGCTCGGGTTCGCGCTGTCCGGCGGCGAGCAGCAGATGGTCGCGATCGGGCGGGCGCTCGTGGGCGGACCCTCGCTGGTCATGCTCGACGAGCCGTCGCTCGGGCTGGCACCCGTGGTCGTCGACCTGGTGGCGGACGCGCTCGCCGCGATCCGGGACTCGGTGTCGCTGCTCGTGATCGAGCAGAACGTGGCCCTGGCCGCCCGGCTGTGCGACCGGGCGCTGGTGCTGAGCGGCGGCACGGTGGTCCTGGAGCGGCCCGCGGCAGAGCTGGGCTCCGACGCGGACCTGCTCGCGGACTACCTGGGCCGCGCGTAGCGACCCTCAGAACACGATCACCGACCGCGCGACCTCGCCCGCCTTCTGGCGGGCGAGGGCCGCGTCGACCTCGGCGAGCCCGACGGTCTCGCTGACCAGCGGCGACAGGTCGAGCCTGCCGGTCGCGACGAGGTCGACCAGGCGCGGGAGGTCGTCCGCGGGCACGGCGTTGCCGCCGACGCAGCCCCGCACGGTCCGGCCGCCGAAGAACAGCACCGGCGGGATCTCGACGGCCGCGGCGGGGCTGCCGACCAGCACCGTCGTGCCGCCGGGCCGGGTCGCGGCCATCGTGCGGGCGAGGACGCCGGGCGCCCCGGTCACGTCGAAGGCGTGGTCCACCCCGCCCGGCACGACGTCCGCCACCCGCTCGGCGAGGTCGTCGCCCGCCCTCACGACGTCCGTCGCCCCCATCGCGACCGCCAGGTCCAGCTTGGACGCCACCGTGTCCGCGGCGACGATCCGGCTCGCCCCCGCCAGCGCCGCACCGGCGACGGCGGCGAGGCCGACCCCGCCGCAGCCGACCACCAGCACGGTGTCCCCCGGCGCCACTCCCGCGACGTTGCGGACCGCGCCTACGCCCGTCACCACCCCGCACGCCACCAACGCCAGCTCCGGACGGATCGGCACGTCGCCGAGCCGGACCAGCATCGACTCCCCCACCACGGTGTACTCCGCGAACGAGCCGATCCCGACGAACGGCAGCAGCGGCGCGCCGTCGAGCGACAGCCTGCTCGTGCCGTCCGCCAGCAGCCCGCGGATCGCGTTCTGCCGCGCCGCCCCGGTGCAGAGATAGGCCCGGCCCCGCGCGCACTCGCGACACCGCCCGCACCAGCGGTTCATCGCGATGACCACCGCGTCGCCGACCGCGACGGAGTCGACACCCTGCCCGACCTCGGCGACCACGCCGACGCTCTCGTGGCCGAGCACGACCCCCGGCTCGGGGTAGAGGGGGTTCAGACCGGCGGCGACCTTCGCATCCGACCCGCAGATTCCGGACGCCCGGATGCGGACCCGCACCTCACCGGGACCGGGCGGCGCGAGATCCACCTCCCGGACCTCCAGCGGTGACCCGAACCCACTCAGCACAGCGGCGTGCATCCTCATCCGCCCACGCTATCCAACCAAGCGCTTGCGCAATAGGCGGCTCTGCACGACGCTGAAGGCATGCGTGGAACACCGAGCTCCATCGTGATCACCGGCGCCTCCAGCGGGTTCGGCCGGGACATCGCCACCACGCTGGCACAGCGCGGGTGGCGGGTCCTGGCGACCATGCGGGACCCGGGCCGCGGCGCCGAGCTGAAGGCCGCAGGCGCGGTCGAGGTGACCCGGCTGGACGTCACGTCCCCGAAGGACCGCGCCCGGGTCGTGACCGACGCGCAGGGGTTCTTCGGACACGCCCCGGACGTCGTGCTGCACAACGCCGGCTACACCACCGCCGGCTTCTTCGAGGACCTGACCAGCACCCAGCAGGACCATCTGCTGCAGACCAACCTCGTCGGGCCGCTGGAGCTGACACGGCTGTTCCTGCCGGGCATGCGCGAGCGCGGCACGGGCCGGATTGCGGTGATGTCGAGCAACGCCGCGAACGTCCCGCACCCGATGTACTCGATCTACGCCGCCTCGAAGTGGGCCCTGGAAGGCTGGGCCGAGGCTCTGGCTATCGAGGTCGCGCCATTCGGCATCGACGTCGTGGTCTTTCAGCCGGGCAACCACGACACCGCCTTCGGGAGCAACGTCGTCCCCGTCCTCCCTGAGGACAGCGCCTACAGCGACCAGGCGGCCCGCGCACTCCCCCGGATGGCCCGACTCGGCCGGTACGCCCGGCCCGCAGAGAAGGCGACACATCGGATGTGCGAGGTCCTCGATGCCCCCACCACCCGGCTGCGGGTCCGGCTTGGACCGGACGACCACGTCGCCGCGTGGCTCGCGCGCCTGGCTCCCTATGCGTTGCGTCGCCGCGGAGTCGAATGGATCACCGGTCTCGGGACCTCGTCCTGACCGTCGGCGAGGCTCCACGGGTCAGCACTGGCCAGGTTCCCCCCTACCGGCTCCGTCACACAGGAGACGAGATGTCCATGAGTGCGTATACGCGACCGGGCCCGGCGGTGGTGTGCGTCAACGGCTGCCACAGCAGAGCCGACGATCGCGGGCGGGATTGACCCGGAGTGCAGGCAGTGCCGACCCGGCGTGTGCGCTGCTCCTCGCCGCGACGATCATCTACACCGTCGAGGCTGTCGTCGTCGGAGACCACGCCCAGGCCCAGGACTTGCGTTGTGCTCGGGGATGTCCCGACCGGGATCAGCGCATGCACGACCACCGTTCACCCGCCCTCACGCATCTCCCGGGTCAGCGCATCGAATCACAGGATCGTGGCGGGGTCCGTCGTCGAGCGGGAGGGAACGGAACTCCTCGACCTGGACATCGAATAGGCGTGCAGTTTTTCCCTCCCCAGCATCCTTGAAGCTACAACGCTGACACGAGGTCCCTCTCCAGCCTCCTTCGCCAAGTTGTGTCCCAGGGCGTGGTGTAGGTCGTCGGTCCAG